>JBDTRM010000161.1:0-6259 GCA_039931675.1 Bacteroidia bacterium
ATGAGCGTATCAGCCGTATCATGCAGATGCACGCCAACAAGCAAAACCCCGTTGATTATATTGAGGCGGGTGATATTGGCGCGGCGGTAGGATTTAAAGATATTAAAACAGGTGATACCTTGTGTAACGAGGACCACCCGATCGTGCTGGAAGCAATGACCTTCCCTGAGCCGGTGATCTCTGTAGCAGTAGAGCCAAAAACACAGGCGGATGTGGACAAAATGGGTATGGCAATTTCCAAACTGGTGGAAGAGGATCCGACATTGCGGGTAAAGACAGACGAAGAGACCGGACAGACCATTTTGAGTGGAATGGGTGAGTTGCACCTGGAAATAATCGTGGACCGTATGCGTCGTGAATTTAAAGTTGAAATTAACCAGGGTGCGCCGCAGGTGGCTTATAAAGAGGCATTCCAGAATACGATCCAGCATCGTGAAACGTTGAAAAAGCAAACGGGTGGCCGTGGTAAATTTGCTGATATAGTATTTGAGATCGGGCCCGCGGATGAAGAGTTTTTGAAAGAAGGTAAAGGACATTTCCAGTTTGTAAACGGGCTGTTTGGTGGTAGCATTCCAAAAGAATTTGTTCCCGCTATTCAGAAGGGTTTTGAAACCGCAATGACAACAGGAGTATTAGCCAGCTACCCGATGGAGAGCATGAAAGTACGCGTGTTTGATGGCAGTTTTCACCAGGTAGATAGTGATGCGATGAGTTTTGAATTATGCGCCAAGCAAGGCTACCGCGAAGCCGGCCGTAAAGCGAAACCTGTTTTGCTGGAGCCGATCATGCGGGTGGAAGTATTAACGCCAGATCAATATATGGGTGATGTAACGGGCGACCTTAACCGTCGTCGTGGTATGCTGGAAGGCATGGATAGCAAACATGGTGTACAGGTGATAAAAGCCAAAGTGCCGTTAAGCGAAATGTTCGGATATGTAACGCAATTGCGTTCCCTATCGAGCGGCCGTGCCACTTCCACGATGGAGTTCAGTCATTACAATCCAGCGCCGAATAATATCGCGGAGGAAGTGATCGCCAAGCAAAAAGGAAAGCAGAAAGGGGATGATTAATGAAGGCGTTCCGAATGAAATAGAGACAACCCCGCGCATGAGTGCGGGGTTTGTTTTTTTTGTGGGCCCGGCTGAAGGTTTTTATGGCGACATTCCTGTCTGCCTGACGCAGTCAGGCAGGGTTGCCTCGCACACTTGTGCGGGATACTGTTATTGATCTTTTTCCACGTGGAAATTAGATGATATTAACAAGCTTTATAATTCAGGCGGTGTTGGTTCTATTGACCCTGGGTTCAGAAATATTAAGTGCAACCGTAATCCTCAATGATAAGTAAAGAAACAGTATAATGAAAGGGCCTGCAGTTTTTGTACTTTTGGAATATGTACAGCACAGCACAGATAGTTGATATATTAAAAAAGGAAAAGCCGGTATTGGAGAAGAAATATCGCATTTCAGAGTTGGGACTGTTTGGTTCCTATGCCAGTGGCGATTTTAATTAGCGAAGCGACATTGATATATTAGTGGATTTTTCAGCCATTGAATATTCCGATGAATACAAAATAGGACTTGACCCCCGGGTAAATTATTATGTAGACGGTGGGGAAATAGTGACACCAAACGAAATGGACGAAAGGCTAAAAGCAGGAAGGAATAAAAAATCAGATAATTTACAAAAATTTGCATGAGCTAGCAGAAGAGAAATCGCCATCATTGAAAGAAAAAATAAAATTGAAAACAATCAACTGATATTTTACAGCACACCACAAGGCAATATAAAAGTAGAAGTGGTTTTTGAAAACGAACCTTTCTGGCTAAGCCAAAAACGCATTGCATTGCTGTTTGGTTTAGACCTAAGAACAGTGAATGAACATTTAAAAAATATTTTTGAAACGGGCGAACTGTCAAAAGATTCAACTATCCGGAATTTGCGGATAGTTCAAAAAGAAGGCACCGTGAGGTTAAAAAAGATGTTGACTTTTACCGCTTAAAAGCCATTATTGCTCGGCCGATGGCGGGTTTACTTTTTATGAAGATGAAAATGACAATTACAATGATGAGAAGGGGCAGTACCCGCGCTTTACAATAAATTGGAATGATAAAGACAGGAAGCTTACGATTGCGGATGCAAAGGGAAAATTCCATGGCTTGTTAAAGAGCAGGGTATTCAATGTAGTGCTCGTAACAGGAAATCATGGAACCGGCTCTGACATCACTTTGAAAATTGATAAATCTGTTCATTATACCGGTAAGCTGATCGCAGTACGTTTATAATTTAACTTGCCAGGGTAGTGATGATGCTCTTTGGAATTTGGGAACAGATGGGGGGCAACAGTTATGGAGATATTGCGAATCATTAAAAATTATTGGGGAATGCAGGAATAACAATGTCCGTAAATGTTATTGTGGTAAAAAGATCAATCGACAGCTATCTTCAATTGAACATACAAAATATTTCTATCGGAACCACCGCATCTTCTGATGTAGTGGCTACTGCAAACGATGGTTCAGAAACAACCCATTATGTGGATATGGGAATCAACGGAGGCAATTATTCCGGGGCCGTAATGGGTACTTCAAATGACGGCTACCCGCATACCATGGGCAATAATTAGCAATTGGATTATCATCGGCAGGCAGTGAATTTTGGTTTCCTGTACGCCATCGCTTCCCGGGCTTTTAAAATTCAGAAAGTTTTTTTGAAATCGTTTGTTTGTCTGCCTGCGTTTTTGCGAGGGAAAGCGCTTTCTGAAAATTTTGCTTTGCCCTTTCATGGTCTGTTTCCCTGTACAGTTCGCCCAGTAAAGTATAGTAGTAATGATTGCCCGTTAACTGAAGTTTTTCTGCTTCCCTGATAGCTTCCATTTTCCCCTGTCCAACTGCGTCATTCAGGCGGGCATTGACTTTTGACAGTGCAAAGGTCCGGTTGAGAGCTGCTACAGGGGAGTATTCCAATTGCAATAGCTGGTTGTACAATTGTAAAATATTTTTCCATTTATCTTCTGTATCCGTCTTAATGGTATGCCAGTATGCGATGGCTGCCTCTATATGATATTTTGAAAGGATCGTTCCCTGCGAGGCTTGTTTAAGATAATAGGCACCTTTAGAAATGAGCTCATAATTCCAAAGCGTTTCGTCCTGGTCTTCGTATAAAATAATTTCGCCATCACCGTTTTTTCTTGCAGCGAACCTTGAAGACTGAAAGCACATCAAAGAGAATACGGCATTTACATTTGGCTGATTCGTTTTTTCGTTTTCCAACAACAGGCTCGTTAGCCTCATAGCTTCCAGGCAAAGTTCTTCCCGTAGTACCATGTCACGGGTTTCTGAATAATATCCTTCATTGTAAAGCAGGTATATTGTGGTAAGAACGGTCTCCAGCCGTTTATTAATTTCGGTTTCGGTGGGAAATTCAATAGCCACTTTTTCCAGTCGTAATTTTTCTTTCGCCCTGAAAAGCCTTTTATTAATTGTTTCTTTATTTGTTAAAAAGGCATTTGCAATTTCGTCAATACCAAATCCGCAAAGAATGCGAAGCGATAATCCTATTTGTGCTTCTGTAGAGATAGAAGGATGACAAACAGCAAACAACATTTGCAATTCGCTGTCGTTTATATTTTGGTTAGACAAGTCAATTTCTGGTTCGATTCCTTCTGTTAAATGATGTTTTATTGTGAGGGTAATTTTATCGGAAAAAAGTTTATTTCGCTTAAAATAATTACTGGCTTTATTTTTTGCAACAGCATAAAGCCAGGCCGTTGGATTCTCCGGAACGCCTTTATAGGTCCAGGTTTCGAGTGCGGATAAAAAAGTTTCGCTTGCAATATCTTCTGCAATTTCAATGTGATCAATGCCAAAAAGTTTGCAAAGCACGGTCGTTATTTTCCTGAATTCCGTCCTGAATAAATGTGGTATTAATTCTCCTTGTTTCATATATAAAAAAAAGCCCCTGCAAAAACAGCGGGGCTTTTAGATTGTTTAGTGAGTGCCATCTCCTTTTGCGACTTTTCGCACCTCTACACTATTGCCTTCACCCTGTAAAACAGGGCAGCCTTTTGCAAATTCAACCGCTTCTTCAACGGATGCTGCTTTTACGGTCATGAACCCGCCAATTGTTTCTTTGATATCTCCGAAAGGCCCATTGGTGACAATATTGTTTGCTCTTACCACCTTCGCGTCGTCAAAGGGTAAACCCGTACCCGAAACGAATTTGTTTTGGGCAGTAATTCCGCTGATCCAATCCATTGTTTGTTTCATCCAGATTTGCATTTGTTCCGGAGAAGCGATCTTTGAGCCGTCCTGGTGCCGCATAATTAAAAGGTACTCTTCCATGTTGTTTAATTTTTAAAGTTATTTAATGTTTGTTTGTACCCTTATAACAAACGAAATGGTAACAATAGGACATGGCCAGAAAAATATTTTTGCTGCCGGTTTAATTATCGCTGATGATCGTGGCATTATTGTCAATGCGATGCTGCTAACATTTTGCAAGCCGAAGTTAGGAAATTCATCCCTGATCCGACATGGGATACATGCTCCCTGGTGTTCGGAAAACCTGGAATTACTTCTTGATGATACCTATCAAAATGACAAGATAATATCTAACCCAAAGCTGGTAATGAATTGATAAACAACCCCCCGCCTTATTTTGCAATTTTGTCATGAAAATAAAAAAGGAATGTTATTTGCAATCTGGATGAGAAAAGATTACAAATATGACACTAGGGATAATAGCTATTTCAGTTATTTTTATGCTGATCGGGATGCTGGTACAATTCAGGCTTAAAAGCAAATTTAAGGAGTACAGTCAAGTGCCTACCTCTTCCGGTTTAAGCGGAAAGGAGGTAGCAGAAAAAATGTTAAGGGATAATGGAATTTATGATGTAGAGGTGGTATCCGTTCCGGGCTTTTTGTCGGATCATTATGACCCGTCGAAGAAAACGGTTAACCTGAGCCCGGACGTTTATGAAGGCAGGAATGTATCGGCAGCGGCTGTTGCGGCTCACGAGTGCGGTCATGCTGTGCAACATGCCACCGCTTATTCGATGTTGATGCTGCGCAGCAGGCTGGTGCCTGTTACACAGATCAGTACCAATTTGTCGCAGTGGGTAATACTTGCCGGACTGGGTGTCATGGGGTTTGGAGGTGGTAGTCAAACGGTTTTGCTAATAGGTATTGTACTTTTTGCAGTATCCTCTCTTTTTACGGTGGTTACTTTGCCGGTGGAGTTTGATGCATCCGCGAGGGCGCTCAAATGGTTAGATAATTCCCGTATAACCAGGCCTGTAGAACATGAACAGGCAAAGGACGCTTTAAAATGGGCCGCACTTACCTATGTGGTTGCAGCTTTATCATCTATTGCAATGCTGGCTTATTATATTATGATCTATACGGGCAGAAGCAGGGATTAACTATGATTTCTATGATTTAAGGATTGTAGGATTAAATTAATTTGACTGATGACTGATTTTGGATGTTGGAAAATATATGCGATCAGTATTAACAAATTAGCGGCTATTTTATCCATTTAAAATAAGTCGCATTGATACTTTACCTATAAATTTTTAAGAAACAGTGCAGGGATAAGTATGCAGCTTCTTACATTAGCATCAATGCAAAATTTTTTAACTAATTGTCTTTAATTGATATAGAATATAGATTATTTTTCGTAGGGTACGCCGAATAAAGAACAAATGAAAATGGGCCTGCCTGGCTGCATCAGGCAGGCAGGTCCGAACAAATTTATTAAAGTTATGCTTCACCGCCTCCTCTCGCCCTGGAGAGGAGGAAGCGTGGTGAGGTAGATGGTAGCGATATGAACAAACTCACTTTTTTACGCATGGTACAATATAATTTTAATCCCATAATTAATTTTAACAAATAAAAAAACCGCAATCACTTAGCAATATGGGATTTCCTGGTTTTCTTGCACACACTTAGTAAAATCAACCTGGTGAAAAAAAACATCAAGGCCGAAAATTCACTCAGGTAAAAATTATCCCGGCAGAACTCCGTTGCACCGCGGGAAGGAAGGGGGTCATCAAAAACATTTCGCAAGGTATTCACTACATTTTTTTGCGTTGAAATAATCGCGGATTAAATACCCAAATTTAGTGGCCATTTTATACACTTCAAGCAAAATCAATGGTTTCGGGGGAAATATTTGCCAATGTAGTGTATAAAATGTACACTACATTAACATTCCGATTGTTCCCAAACCATTGATATCACTGAGTTTCGGGTGTAGTGT
>JBDTRM010000162.1:0-34365 GCA_039931675.1 Bacteroidia bacterium
TCAATTCGTAAATCATAATTCGTAAATCATATATGGAAGCAGCCGTTGCTAAAAAGAAATTTACAAAAGAAACCTACCTGATGTGGTATGAGGAAATGCTGTTGATGCGCAGGTTTGAAGAGCGCGCAGGTCAGTTGTATGGAATGCAAAAAATTAAAGGCTTCTGTCATTTGTACATCGGTCAGGAAGCATTGATGGTTGGTGCGATGAGCGTGTTGCGCAAAGAAGATGCAATGATAACAGCTTATCGCGACCATGCACATGCACTTGCAAAAGGCGTAAGTGCTCGTGCTGTGATGGCTGAACTTTATGCAAAGGCTACGGGATGCAGTAAAGGCAAAGGCGGCAGTATGCACATGTTCAGCAAGGAGCATCGCTTTTTTGGTGGTCATGGAATAGTTGGCGGACAAATTCCGCTTGGTGCGGGAATCGCTTTCGCAGAAAAATATAACGACACTGATAATGTTTGTGTCTGTTACATGGGCGATGGCGCGGTGCGACAAGGTGCATTGCATGAGGCATTCAATATGGCAATGACATGGAAGCTTCCTGTAGTTTATGTAATTGAAAATAACAATTACGCTATGGGTACTTCTGTTGAACGTACGAGCAACGTAACTGAATTATGGAAAATTGGTTTGGCTTACGACATGCCTTCAGAACCTGTTGACGGAATGACTTGCGAAGATGTTTACAATGCAATGGAAAAAGCTGTTGCTCATGCCCGTTCGGGAAAGGGACCTTATTTATTGGAGATAAAAACCTATCGTTATAAAGGTCATAGTATGAGCGACCCTGCAAAGTATCGTACTAAAGAAGAAGTGGAACATTACAAAGCTGAAGACCCGATAGAAAAAGTTTTAAAAACTTTGCTCGATAAAAAATATGCAACGCAAGCACAGATAGATGAAATCATAAAACGTGTAAATGATGTTGTGGAAGACAGTGTAAAGTTTGCAGAAGAATCTCCTTACCCTGACCCATCAGAATTATATAAAGATGTTTACGTGCAAGAAGATTATCCCTACATAATGGAATAATAATTAAGAATGGAGAATAATAAAGAGGATAGCGATCGTATTAAAAAAGACAGATTTAAAGAATGCAATTGTATTCTCAAATAAAAAAGACGTAATAAAAGACATAGTCGGCATTTGGAAAGACACCGATATTACGTTAAAAAAGATAAGAGAAAAAGCATGGAAAAGGAATTGGTAATTTTTGTTTCACAACAAATATTTTATACTTAATAAAGATAAATTTGGACAACTGATTTAACCTTAAATTGTATTTAAACCATAGTAGAAAGCAATAACACACAACAAAACCTTATTACCTTATTCACATACTCTAAAGAAAATAAGGTAATAAGGTTGACTTCGGGTCAGCACTTTTCTACTAAGGTTTCAGAAAAAATTAAGGTTTGTTATACTAATATTATTTACTGATTTATTCAGTTCGCTATATAACAACAAATTCAAAATTTATAATTTTTAAAAAAATGGCAGAGATTGTAAGAATGCCCAAGATGAGCGACACCATGACTGAAGGTGTAATTGCGAAGTGGCATAAAAAAGTTGGCGACCCCATTAAATCAGGCGAGTTAGTTGCCGAAATTGAAACCGATAAAGCAACAATGGAATTTGAATCGTATTCTACAGGAACACTTTTATATCGCGGTGTTGAAGAAGGTAAGGCTGCACCTGTTGATGGTGTATTAGCAATTCTCGGAAAACCGGGAGAAGAATTTCAATCATTGCTTGATGCAGAAAAAACTAAATCTGAATCAGCACCTCCTCCTGCAAAAGAAGAAGCAAAAGCTCCGGCACCTTCATCCGTAAAAACTGATGAAACTCCTAAACCTTCAGTTGATGCAAAACCTGCGGCAACCCCTACTCCTACTACCACTACCACTGCCCCTCCAACAGATGACAGAGTAAAAGCTTCACCGCTTGCGAAACGTTTGGCAGAAGAAAAAGGAATTGACCTTACCATGCTTAAAGGCACAGGCGATAATGGTCGTGTAATTAAACGCGATGTGGATTGGTTTAAGCCGGGAACTTTTGTTTCCCAAGGTGCAATGAATGTTGTGGTAACAAAAGAAAGTTTTGAAGACTTCAATGTTTCGCAAATGCGTAAAACAATTGCAAAGCGATTGAGCGAAAGTAAATTTACCGCTCCGCATTTTTATCTCACAATGGATATTGATATGGAGGCAGCAATGAGTGCACGAGAGAGTATAAATCAGGTAACAGGAATGAAAATTTCATATAATGATTTAGTAATTAAAGCGGCTGCCTCGGCATTGCGCCAACATCCTAAAGTTAACTCATCATGGTATGGAGATTTTATAAGGATGAATCATCACATACATATAGGCGTAGCAGTTGCTGTTGAAGAAGGTTTGTTAGTTCCTGTGGTTCGCTTTGCTGATGCAAAAACGCTATCACAAATAAATGCCGAGGTTAAAGATTATGCACAACGCGCAAAAGATAAAAAGCTGCAACCCTCAGATTGGGAAGGGAACACGTTTACTATATCTAACTTAGGTATGTTTGATATTGAAGAATTCACTGCAATCATAAACCCTCCTGATGCCTGCATACTTGCCATCGGAGCAATTAAAGAAACGCCTGTTGTAAAAAGCGGTGCAGTAGTTCCGGGTCATACCATGCGTGTAACGATGAGTTGCGATCACCGCGTAGTTGATGGTGTTGTAGGTTCCAGGTTTTTGCAAACCTTTAAAGGATTACTTGAAAACCCTGTAGTGCTTTTAGGACAGGCAGCGATTTGATGCTTTTTAAAAACTTACTCTTTTGTAACTTACTCTTTTGTAACTTACAAAGTTGTAAGTTACATGTTTGTAAGTTACAAAGTTGTTAGTTATGTTTGCATCCTGTTTTAAAAACAAATACGATGGATACACCTTTTGTTTATGGGCGCTTAGCTGACGGCATTGAGTTTACCAACCGCGAAAAAGAAACGCTTCAGCTTTCTCAAAACTTTCAATCGCGCATTAATACTATTCTTATATCGCCCAGGCGGTGGGGTAAATCATCGTTAGTGGCGCGTGCTGCATTAGCTGCAAATCGCAAAGACAAAAACATTAAATTTTGTTTTATTGATTTGTTCAGCGTGCGCACCGAAGAAGATTTTTACAAAACACTTTCACAGGAACTCATCAAAGCTACTGCTTCTCAACCTATGGAGATGATGACCAATGTGCGGAAATTTTTCAGGCACTTTATTCCCAAGATTACATTTAATCCTGAACCTAATTCTGAACTTTCATTGGGATTGGACTGGAATGATGTGAAAAAACAACCCGATGAAATTCTTGATATGCCTGAAACAATTGCCAAATCACAAAAAATAAAATTGATTATATGTATTGATGAATTTCAAAACATCTCAACATTCGAACATCAGTTGGCGTTTCAGAAAAAGTGCAGAGCGCATTGGCAAAAGCATCAGCACGTTGCTTACTGCTTGTACGGAAGCAAAAGACACATGATGATGGAAGTGTTTGCATCGCCCGATATGCCGTTTTATAAATACGGTGATTTGATTTTTTTAGAAAAAATTGAAATGAAACACTGGATTCCGTTTATTATAAAACGCTTTAACGATACAGGGAAAAAAATAAAACCGGAATTAGCCGAACTAATAGTTAATCATGCCGACCATCATCCCTATTATGTGCAGCAAATTGCCCAGCTATCTTGGTTGCGAACAGGTAAGCTGTGGTGCGATAAAGCAACTATCGAAGAAGCTGTTGAAGCATTGATGATGCAACTCAGTTTGCTATTTCAAACTATTACAGACGGATTAAGCAATACGCAAATCAATTTTTTAAAAGCGGTATTAGAAGGTGCTCAGCAGATAAGTTCAAAAGAAAATCTTCATAAATATAATTTGGGAACATCAGGAAATATTAATCGTGTAAGGCAGGCATTAGTCAATAAGGAAATAATTGATGTGCTTAACAGTAAAATTGCTTTCCAGGATCCGATGTATAAAAGATGGTTACAGGAATATTATTTTAACACTGCCTGAACCTGCATTTTAAGAACTTGCAAGGTTGGAAGTTGATGTTTTGTTCAATTTCTTCAATTACTTGTTAATTAAATTGCTTTTTCTACATTTGCCCTCCCAAAAAATTTATCCTTCAAAATAAATAAAAATCATGTACGCAATTGTAAACATTGCAGGCCAACAGTTCAAAGTGCAGAACAACGATAATTTGTTTGTTCACCGCCTGGATGCAGAAGAGGGAGCTAATGTAGAATTTGACAAGGTATTACTTGTTGATAATGACGGCTCCATCACGGTTGGCTCTCCAACTGTGAGCGGTGCTAAGGTTAGCGCCAAAGTGCTTAATCATCAAAAAGGTGATAAAGTATTAATCTTTAAAAAGAAACGCAGAAAAGGTTACCAGAAGATGAATGGTCACCGTCAGCAATACACAAAGATTCAAATTGAGAACATCACTTTTTAATCAAAAATCTAAATTCTAAAAATTAAAAATTCCTAAGGCATGGCACATAAAAAAGGAGTCGGCAGTTCAAGGAACGGTCGCGAATCACATAGTAAACGTCTCGGTATCAAGATATATGGTGGTCAATCGGTTATATCCGGAAACATAATTGTACGTCAGCGGGGTACTAAACATTTCCCCGGTGAAAATGTAGGTATCGGTAAGGATCACACTTTATTTGCTTTAACAGATGGCAAAGTCGTGTTTCGAAAAAAGAAAGATGATAAATCTTTCGTTTCAGTTCAAGCCGTGGCTTAACTAAATATTAAGAAATTACAAATGCTCTTCAATTATTTTGGAGAGCATTTTTTTTGCTTTTACAATTCGGAAAACAATGATTGATAGAAATTAAAAAACCGGATAAGCTTTGGTGGCCATCCGGTTTTTGGAAAATAATTATTACCCCTAATCCTTATTTTCAATGCAAATAACGTAAACTTTTGCATTATAATATACAATATTAACATTTATTGACGAACAATTTACAGTTAAGAACCTGTTTTTCACCCAAATTTAATCACATTTGATCCCTTAATTTTTTTGTAAGTGATTGTTTAACAAGCTGATATGAGTGATCAATTAGTTGCAGAACTAACGCTTCAGGCAGTTCATAAAAATTCACAGTATTCCAGTGTTTTTTGTTCATGTGGTACCCCGGGAGGATGGAATCGTACTTTTCGCGAAGTTCAATCGCATATTCCGGATCACATTTTACATTAAATTCATGAGGTTCGCTTAATGAGGTGAGCAGGAAAATTTTATCCATTACTTTAAAAACGAGTACATCTTCACCAAATGGAAATGATTCTGTAACCCCATTCTTTTTCAAACAGTATTCACGGATAGACTCAATGTTCATTATAATAGGGTATTTGTGTTTTGTCCTTATTAACAATAGTACGCGAGATTAAATTCTGATAGTTGAAAATTCCTGTTTCAAATTCATAGCTTACTTTATCCCATTGATAAGTATTAAAATTTGTTTTAAAGGTTCTGAGTTTAATGAAATCATTCAATTCATCATTTTTAAAAAAAGTAATTGCCTCATCGGTAACGCTGTCTATTTCCCTCACATTTATATACATTATTGAATAACTATCATATTTCTTTTCTCCCGGTGTGAGATAATTGATTACAAAAATCAGCAAAGAAATAAAAGGTGATAATAAAACCATTCGCATAATATCAATGCTGTCAATTTTTCGTATTGTAAATGCAATTCTGTAGAGCTTAGTAACTACAAGCATTGCAAAAAAAGCATATACTCCAATTGTGCAAAATGTTCCGAAATTAATTTTCATACGGCTTATGAGCGGCCAGATACAGAGCAATCCAACAAAAAAACTTATTGCAATAAAAGTATCTACGTGGTGCGACCATTCTCTAAACAGAAAAAAGGTCTCCTTTAATTCGTTAGCATTTTGATCTGATTCTCCGTCAAATTCATTTAACCGATAATCATTCCTAATATTCAAAGGATTTTGATTTAGCAGCATACAGAGGTGGTTATAAATTTCAGGTAACTGCATGCTGAATTTTTCAGGCACTTCAAAAAAATATTCCGCACACACCGAAAAAAATTCGCTCATGTCAGTAGCAGCATAACTGCGTAAAAAGTTTACATCAGGATGATTTTGCATACGTTCAAATTCTGCATTGCTTGCTTCATCCCAGTCATCTAAATAGCGTGCAAAATGCCTGTCGAAATCATCCGTATTTACGCTAAGTCTCAGCACGTGCGCAAGTTCATGAAGCCCAAGATTAAAATTATCATCATCAATTAAATAACCTTGTTCAAAATCCTCCCATGAGAGCACAGTTAATCTTTGTTGCAAGGTAAGACCCTTGTATTCAGCACCGGTTCGGGTATTATAAAATGTGGTTGGAAAAATTCTGATGAGGTGATGACCTTCAAGACTATAATCGTGCAAACCGAAAGTAAGTTGAACAGCGGCAGCGCTGATTAAAATTCTTACTTCATCTGTAACTTCAAAATCTTCCATGCCTTCAAACTCTTTTTGCTGCATGAAAGTTTTTACTCTGTTGCAGAAACGTTGTTTGCCTTCATCTGATAAATGGGTGTAATATCTTATCTGCCCGCTTATTGTTTTATCTAAGAATGAAAAATCAAGAGTATTCAAATGATGGCTGTTTTTAATTCAGAAGCTGGAAACAAAATCAGTAATGAGATGAAAAACTTCTTTATATTTTGTAAGAGGAAGCGTTTCGGGACGATCATAAATATCATGATATGCAGCTATACCACCCATGGTATAAAAGAAAAATGCTGGTACACCTTTTTCTGTAAAAAAATAATGATCGCTGTTTGCTGCTTTACCACGCTGACCAAGTTTAGGAAGATATTTTTTTTCGTCATTAATTTTTTCAAGCGTTTTAAATTGTTCAGGAAACTCTGTTGCATTAACTACCATCATACCTTCATCGCCTGTGCCCATTAAATCCATATTCATTAAAAATTTTATTTGTGATAAAGGTTTTAATGGATTCTCTGTATAATAATGCGAACCCATCAGCCCTGCTTCTTCTCCCGCAAATGCAATAAATAACATAGAATATTTCGGTTTGTGTTCGTGCTGCGAATAATATTTTGCAAGGTTCAGCATCATGCTTGTTCCGCTTGAATTATCGTTAGCTCCCGGGAAATAAATATTTTTTCCCATCCATCCTAAATGGTCATAGTGAGCAGTGAAAACCAAAAACGTGTCAGGTATTTCTCCTTTCAATAAGCCAACTACATTTTGTGTATTATGTTGCTGAACATACTTTGCTTTTATATCTAAATTAATATGTTTTGCATTATCTTCAATTTTGGTTTTTAAAACGGACAAACCGAAGAAATTATTTTGTTGTTGGGATACACTCCACGTTAGTTTTTTTTCTTCAAGCATAATTATTCCGGCAGCACCATGTGATTCTTCGCTCCACTGCTGCAAACGTTTTTTGCTTTCCGAAGAAATGAAAAGAGATTTATCTAAAACCACCACTTTTCCTTTTATATTGTTTGTGTCAATGTTAAGTAAAGTATCATGAACCCAAACCAGGTCGAAAGTGCCACGGGCGCCTGATGACGCAGGATTAACTATAAAATCTTTGCCCGGAAACAATATTGTTTTTGCATCAATGATTACTGACATGCTTTTTGGAAAAGTATTTACCGGAAAAGAAAAAGGTTGGAAATATTTTTCAGTAAGGGGAACAAGGCTATCATGTTTAAATTCATATCGTATAAAATCAGCAGCGCGTTTATCTCCATTAAAAACATAACCACGGCCACCCATGAACTCGCTTGTAAGCGAATAGATAACGTTTCTTGTATAGGTAGAGTCTTGAGCCGAGGAAATTAAAAATGAGGCATTGAAAATAAATAATGCCAGAAAAAAAATTTTGAAACTTGAAATTTGAAATTTGAAATTACAGATGAAAAAATATTTTCTTGATTTCATTTTTAAGAGAAGTTATTGTATCAATTTATTTCATAATGCGGACTGCAAGTCCGAAGCTCAGTGGGGCGCGACTGCAAGTCGCCTCCAACGCCAACACATGCGATGCGTGTTTATCTGCCGATTGCTTCTCACCATTAATTCGGATCGTAATGACGGTTTTTCCAATTACCTCAACTTCCAAATTACCAAATCACCAAACTCAACTCTAAAGAAACCTCCGCTCCACTAAATCAATAAACTTCTTTACAATCTCCTGATCCGCATCCCAATTATACTTTGTAATCAATGAATCAATAATTGACCGCGCATGATTTACTTCTGATGATGAGTTTATTTTTTCAATATGCTCGTTGTAAGATGCGAGGCTGCCTTCAAACAATTCGTTGATGAAAAGAAACTTTTCATTGATGCCGATTGCTTTTTTCAAATCATCAATTTTTTGATGATGGATTTTATCCGCAACACTTTTTTCACCTTTTGTATTGGTGAATTTTTGTTGCAAAGTTTTTGCATCATCAAATTGTTCACCAAGTGATGGTGCAGCATCAAAAAGGCTTGCAGCTGTTTTCGATTGTTTTTTTGCAATATGTATTTCCTCCTGAATTGCAGCTTTAACTACCACTTCCTCCTGTATATTTATTTTCTGTTCATGTTTTACAACAGGTTTTGGTGGTGCAATAATTTTAGCTTCCGGTTCTTCAGCTATTGGTATTTCCGCCCTTTTATTTGCAGCAACTATTTCAATTTTTTCTTCAACAACTTCTCTTTGTTCAGGTTCACTTATTATATTTTCCGTAGGAGGCGGAGTTGCTTTTATTTCTTTTGACTCAGCTTTTGCAGTGATAACTTCTTCAGAAGTTGAAGCGGTTAAATTACCTGCCAAAATATTTTGGATGCCTGGTTCTCCTGGAATTGGAGCTACCGAGAAACCGCTTAAATTTTTATTTATTTTATTCAATGCAAGCAACTGCTCATAGAGTTTGCGCACATTGCTGAGAATAATATCCAACTCTAGCTGTGGCATTTTATGTTCGTGTGTATAAACAAGTTCTACCTGTTCAGTAATTGTTTCGAGCAAATGCGAAATATCCTGCTTAATATGTTCTTTGGTCATTTTTACTTTTTATTTTATTGAGCAAAATAATAAACCATTTTGATAGTAATGAAAAGGATTTGAATATTTTTGGCAGAAATGTTAGAAAACCTATGTTCCTCGAGCAATTAAAAGATAGAACCCTGAAACGCGGATGGATTGAAGTCATTTGCGGCAGCATGTTTTCAGGTAAAACTGAAGAACTGATACGCAGGTTGAAGCGCGCACAGATTGCGCGTCTCAAGGTGGAGATATTCAAACCTAATATTGACAACCGTTACAGCGAAGAAAAAATTGTTTCGCATGATGCCAATGCAATTCTCTCCACGCCTGTTTCATCAGCTACTGAAATATTATTTCATGTTACTGATGTTGAAATTGTAGGAATTGATGAAGCACAATTTTTCGATGATGAACTTCCGCATGTTTGTGAACAGCTCGCTAACCGCGGCATCCGTGTGATAGTTGCCGGACTTGATATGGATTTTCAAGGCAAACCTTTCGGGCCTATGCCACAATTGCTTGCCACTGCTGAATACATTACCAAGGTTCATGCAATTTGTATGAATTGTGGTGAGCTGGCCCATAACTCCTATCGCATCGCAAAAGGTGATTCACAAATTTTAGTCGGAGAAAAAGAAAGCTATGTCCCGCTTTGCAGGAGTTGTTATAATAAGGAGATGGAGAAGTGAAAGGATAAACTACTTAACTCTTCTTAGTTTTTTAATTAGAACGGGATTTCTTTTAGAATGAAAAACATCAAGAATCAGAATCAATTTCGTAGTTATTTTAAAAATAATTTTATACTGATAAAAAGGAGCATAACGATAAGCATTATTCTTTGTGGCAAGTTCAAGGCATAAAGGAAATGAATGAGGTTTCTTATTGATTGATCAAATAAAAATAGTTATTTCTTTTTGAATTCTCTCAGCCTTGTTAACAGAATCAATGCTTATGTAATCAAGCATTTCAAAAATTGCCTGTTCTGCATTCTTGCTATAAACTATTTTCTTTTTTTCGGTTTCCATGATTTGATTGCTGCAACAGCTTCTTCCTCTGTCATCATTTTTGCCTGTTCTGCTTTTTTGATTCTTGATTTGAATTGCTCCAAAGTCATTGGTGGTCCCGGCATTGCAAAATTTTCATCATCCTCATTACTAATATGAATCGTTTCAACCTCCTTATGATTTTTGAAAGTGTTGCTGAGTGCTTTAGCAAATGAATCAGATTTAACCTTAATTGTTACTGTTTGCATATTAAAAGAATTACTTTTTCAAAGGTAGAAAAATGTTATTGAATATTCGTCTTGCGATTTCATTTTATAACCATTAGCAATCATTATCTTTTTAAGTTTGCAACTCTTCCTATTCTTCAATAGAGGACAAAAGGCTTTATAATGTACTATATCATTCACCATATTTCAAAAATCATAAACGGCCAATTGCAATTAGGCGATACCACTTTTGCAGAGATAAAAAATTTAATCACTGACAGCCGCAAAATTGTTTCACCTGAAAACTCACTCTTCTTTGCTTTGAAAGGTGCGCGCAATGACGGACACCAATACATTAAAGAACTTATTTCTCAAGGTGTAAAAAATTTTGTTGTGAGTAATCCCCTCTCCTTGGGAGTGGGGGTAGAGGCAAATTTTATTTTAGTTGCAGATACCTTACAAGCCCTACAATCTCTATCTGTTCATCATCGCAAAAAATTTTCTTATCCGGTTATAGGCATAACCGGTAGTAATGGAAAAACGATTGTGAAAGAATGGTTATACACTTTGCTACGCGAGCAATACAATATAGTTCGCAGCCCGAAAAGTTATAATTCACAAATTGGAGTTCCGCTTTCAGTTTGGATGATGAAAGAGGAAAATGATTTGGGAATTTTTGAAGCCGGAATTTCTTTGAAGGGAGAAATGGAAAATCTTGAAAAAATTATTCAACCTACCATAGGCATCTTCACCAACATCGGCACAGCACACGATGAAAATTTTAAAGATCATCATGAAAAAATAATTGAGAAGTTAAAGTTGTTTGTCAATTGCAAGGCATTGATTTTTTGTAAAGATCATGCAGATGTTTTCAAACACATAAGTCATTTATTGCATGAACAAAAACGCTCCACTCTCCCTGGGAGAGGGGCCGGAGGTGAGGTAATAAAACAATTTTCATGGTCGCGCGAACATAAGGCCGATCTTGAAATAGGACAGATTCAAAAACTTACAACAGAAACCATCATCGAAGCATTTTATAAGGAACAACTTATTGCCATCCGTATTCCTTTTATTGATGATGCTTCTATTGAAAATGCAATTCAATGCTGGGCGCTTATGTTATATCTCAATTTTTCTAATGACAGTATCGCTGATAAAATGTTGTTACTTTCTCCCGTTGCCATGCGCCTTGAAATGAAAGAAGGAATCAACAATTGCTCAATAATTAATGACAGCTACAACTCTGATATCGGCTCGTTAACTATTGCACTTGATTTTTTGAATCAACAAAAGCAGCATCAAAAACGCACCGTGGTTTTATCTGACATTTTGCAAAGCGGTAAGGATGAAAACATTTTATATAAAGAAGTTGCTGATTTGATTAAAAAGAAAAATGTAAATCGTTTGATAGGAATCGGAAGTGCAATTTCGCGACAGGCAAATTTATTTGATGGTGAAAAATTGTTTTATAATTCTACCGAAGATTTCTTTGCCAATTATAAAGCCGATCTTTTTGAAGAAGAAACCATATTGCTGAAAGGTGCACGCACATTCGGTTTTGAACGCATCAGCAAATTGCTGCAACAAAAAGCGCATGAAACGGTTCTCGAAATAAATTTGAATGCACTCATCCACAACCTGAATTTTTATCGCTCTATAATTCGACCCGAAACAAAAATGATGTGTATGGTAAAAGCATTTGCTTACGGAAGCGGAAGCTTTGAAATTGCTAATACATTACAGTTTCATCGTGTAAATTACCTCGCAGTTGCTTATGCAGATGAAGGGGTGGAGTTACGCAAGGGTGGAATCACATTACCAATTATGGTAATGAGTCCAGAGGAACAAAGTTTTGATACGATGATTGATTACAACTTAGAGCCTGAGTTGTATTCATTTCGGGTATTAAAAATATTCAATGAAGCAGCACAGCGAAAATTAAGCAATGCTGAACAAAAAAAGATCAGCATACATTTAAAGTTAGATACAGGCATGCATCGTTTGGGTTTTGAAGAAAATGACTTGGATCAATTAATTCTTGATCTCAAACAAGAAACTCATCTTCATGTTCAATCAGTGTTTTCGCATCTTGCAGGAAGTGATGAACAAGTGCATGATAATTTTACTAAAGAGCAGATTGAAAAATTCAGACACATGAGTTCACACATTCAAAGTGCTTTTGATCATCACATCATGCGACACATTTTAAACTCTGCCGGCATTGTTCGTTTTCCTGATGCGCAATTTGAAATGGTGAGATTGGGAATTGGTTTGCATGGAATAGGAAGCACTGATGCAGAAAATAAAATGTTGCAGCACGTGGCAACTTTAAAAACCACCATCTCGCAAATTAAAAATATAGCAGCCGGGGAAACCATTGGTTACAGCCGAAAAGGAATTGCCAAAAATGACATTCGAATTGCAACAGTTGCAATTGGTTATGCTGACGGATTGAACAGAAAACTTAGCAATGACATTGGAAAAATGATCGTGAACGGAAAGCCTGCAAGTATAATAGGCAACGTTTGCATGGACATGTGCATGCTTGACGTTACACAAATTGATTGCAAGGAAGGTGATGATGTGATTGTTTTTGGTAAAGAATATCCAATAGAAAATATTGCACAACAAACAGGAACGATTGCTTACGAAGTGCTCACCGGAATTTCGCAAAGAGTGAAACGGGTTTATTACCATGAGTAAACGTAAATGGGGATAGCATCCCGACCTTTCGCAAATAATAGCATCCCGGCTTTTACTCTGAGAGCACATTTAATTCACTATATTTGTTTAAGAAAATCATAAATACATGCAGTTCAAAGAAACTTTTGTGGTGGACAATTACGGTGAAAAGATTGCCGTAATGCTTCCGATTAAAGAGTATAATAAATTAATTGCTGAACTCGAAGATGCTGAAGATATTAAGGCATATAGAAAAGTAAAAGCAATGAAGAGTGAAGTAATTCTATTCGATCGGGCAGTAAAAGAAATAGCAGGAAACCGAAAAAGAAAAAATGATTAAGAAATATTTACTTTTTGTTTTCGCAATAATTTTTATGACCGGCACCAAACTTAAAGCACAGATAAAATCTATTCACGCGCCTCAGCCAATCGAAATAACGGATTCTCTATTTGTAACTTTTCATCAGGATACTGTTAGTGGCAGCAGTGTTACAGAAAATGACATCACCACTTACTTTTACAAAACACTTGTTTTTCTGTCACCGTTTGATACGATAAGTTATTACACACATATTTCGCGTTATTATAAAGATCAGTTTCTCGAATTGTATAACGATCGCAAAATATTTCCTGCCAGCCGTATTTATGGTTTTATTCAGGCAGGTAAGTTTTACCGTACCGCGCATCCTGGCAATCGTAATCACGTATTTGCAGAGCGCCTCATTAATGACAAGATGAGCTTGTTTGCTGCTGATCGTTTTATTGCAGAGGGCGAATTGGATGTGATAGGGACTTCAGACAGCGGAAATACTATTTATAATAACACGCAGCTTATACTTGATGAAAATCGTAAGAAGACAAATAGTTATGACAAAGATTATTTCGTTACTGTAAAAGCAAAAACAGATTCGCTGATTTTATTTGATAAAAATTCAGAAGTGCTTTCAATTGTCAAACCATGCAAGCCGGCTTACAATTATTATATGAAATTCAGAGAGGACAGATATAAGGAAGCTATTTCAACTACCGGTTGGTTATTTGTAGGAACTATGTTTGCTAATTTTTTATTCAACACCCGATTTACAATCTATGACAAAGAAACAGGGAAGTTAGTTCCATTGGGAGTTTTGGCAATTGCCACGGGCGTGACTTTTGTTACGCTTAAAATAGTTTTAAAAGTTCCTGATTACGACAAAGAAAAAAAAATGAAAACTGTTGCCCTTTATAATGAATGTAAGTAAAACAGGATAGCATCCCGACCTTTACTATTTCCGAAATCAACCTTCCATCACCCGTTCCCTTATTTTTTCAGCGGGATTACCCTGGTAAATCCACCATGGCTCTAAGTTTTGATTAGCTACAGAATTTACAGTAAGAATAGAATGGCTGCCACAGATTACTCCGGGACATACGATGGCGTTAGCACCTATCCACACACCATCTTCAAGTGTCACACTTTTTATGATGAGGTCGAAAGTTGTTTTCTTATAATTGTGATTACCTGTCATTATTGTTGCGCCTTGCGAAAGACATGCATTATTGCCAATGGTAACTTTACAATGATTTTCAATCCATACCATCTCACCAATCCAAACATGATTTCCAATTTCAAGACTCCAGGGATATTTAATATTTACTGATGGTTTTATTATCACCCCCCTGCCCACTTTAGCGCCAAACATGCGCAACACACTAACTTTAAAACCAACAAAAGGAAATAACGGGTTAAGAAATACAATACCTTTTACAATAAACCAAAGCGCCACCTTAAACTTCGATCCGCCTGTATCGTACCAGCTATTGTTGTATTTTGATAAGTCAACGCCCATGTTTTATTTTTTCAAAGATAAAGTTTACGATTGGTTATTGTTGCCAAACAACCTTTTGTTTTGTTCAATTGCTTCAGGATTTTTTATGACTTCCTCACCATAGTTGTACGATGCTGCACTCCATTCATCAAATTCCTGCTGTTGCATTGCGCAGGATTTTTTAATCGTATTAATAAAAGCAACATCATCATGCAAAGGTAAATCCCATCCGCATTTTTTATCTTGCAGTTTTCGCCACGGTGTCTGATTGCTTATTATGACAGGACAGCCTGCCACCCAACTTTCAACAATTGAATGGCCAAAGTTTTCATTAAAAGTAGGTAGTATTGTAAAATGATATTCACTTAAGCGATATGTTATCTGCGCAGGTTCAAGTGAACCACCATAAGTAGCTTTAATATTTGGTGGCAGGGTTTCAAATAATTTTACGCATTGCTCAAAGTGTTCTTTATCATCCACAGGTCCGTAATAATCAAATTGAATATTTACATCAGCAGGCATTGCAGCAAGATAACGATGCACAGCTATTAAATTTTTCTTTGGCGATATCCGTGATAGAAAAGCCATTTTCAACTTACCATTTTCTTTAATGCGATGTACAGGTTTTATTATGTGGCTTTTACTGAGGTTAATTGCTACAATTACTTTGGCCTGTGAGCCGAATACTTTTTTTATTTCCTCCTCTTCCGTTGCAGTTGAGGCATGCCATGTAACGTTATTATAAAGCCCGAGTAATTTAGCTGCACTGATAAAGATTTTTTTCTTGGTTGATTTTAATTGCAATGCACCGCTGCCTAACATGCCGCGTGGCGCAACTATAATTTTACATTTCAATTTATTTCTCTTTGCGATAAGCAATGGAAACACGGTGAAAAATTTTGAGAAAAAACTATTGAGATAAATAACATCAAATTGATGTGAAAGAATAACCTGTTTAAGTTTTTTATACTGTTGATTTGCTGCAGAAAAATAATATACCGATGTGCCGTCACCTGTTATAATCCATTCATCACTTTTCACATTAGGATATGGAACAGTTTCGTGCAGATCAGTATTGCTTGTGATTATTGAAAAATCAAAATCATTTTTAAGATGTGAAACAATATTGGCTACTGACTGTATGGGTCCGCCCGCTTTGTAGCCCGGCAGATACCAATCAATAAAAATCAACACTTTTTTTTTATTCACTCTTATATCCGATTGAAATGTTGTTGAGATTAACTCTATTACACATCATCATATTCTTTAATCCACTTCCAAACTTGTGCGCTCCACGTATCGGGTGTAATTTGTTTTGCTAACTCCACGCTGTTGTCGCCCATTTGTATTAAACGCGAAACAGGAGTATGAATCAATTTACGGAAAGCTTCGAAAAGTGAGTTTTCATCACTTGCCCTGAACTCATATCCATTAGAGCCATCTTTTAAAAACAACGATGCAGCATTGGTGCGGTTGGATGTGATAATCGGAAATCCTGCCGCAGCAAACTCATGCACCACAACGCCCCAGGGTTCTATCTTACTTGGTAAAATAAACACACCTGTTTTACCTATGTACTCCGGTAAATCATCAGGCTGCACGAAACCCATGTTTTTTATTTTATCATGCCTGGGAAAACTGTTGTTATACTCACCACGCCCGAGACACCAGAGTTCCCAGTCATTAGGCTCTTCTTTTTGGAGGCGGATAAAAGCATTCCACATTTCGCGCACACCTTTTTGTTTGGTATAACGTCCTACATAAATAATACGCTTGGGGAAGTCATGTGATTTTGCATCGCGAAACAGGAGGTATTGTTTGTGAAAAAAATCAAAATCGGCTGCGTATTTTCCAATCTCAGTTTGTTCTTTGGTGAAACCCAATTTACGTGCGTATATTAAATGTGGTGGTCCCGAAACCCAAACATTAGAGAACATGCGCGGAAAAGTGAGGCGTGCTAAAACTGTTCCCACATATTGTTTAATAGAACCAAACCAGGGATTATCAAGCGTGAGCACTGTGGCAACCTTGCCAAAATACTTGCGGCAAACCTGCATATAAGTACGATCAATCCAGCCATTGCAAAAAATAAAATCAGGTTTTATTTCATCAACTAATGCGAATAATTCATCATCATTATAATCAAAACGATTATAAGTATATACGTCTTTAATTTCGGGGAAATCGAAAGGAGCAACTTCAGCAACAGGCAGTCGTACTACATGCACCTCCACCGGGTAAGTTTCGGTGAGGCGTTTAATACAAGCGATGAAATAACCTGCAAGCCTGTTATACAGGAACAAGGCTTTTTTCTTCTGTGGCGGTTTCCGGATCATAACTGAGTAAGAATAATGACATTATAAAATAAACTGTAAACGGATTGAGTGAACCCATGAGCCACGCTTCAAATGAAGTGGAAAATATGGCTCCGTACAACAACGGGACGGCTAAATATGAAGAGTGTGCAGCTTTAAAAATTACACGGAAAAGCGCCTGGTAAAACAACACAACACCTATTAACCCGAAGCATAACCATAACCCAAGAAAAACATTATGAACACCACCATTGTGACCCAGGTAACCAAGCATGGTTTTATACTCCATAAATAATTGCCCGTCATAATCAAATCCTCTTCCTATAAAAATATCTTTTTGAATAAATCCCCAGGCAAATGTCCAGGCGACTACGCGACCTGAACCATTTTCAATGGAGCTTGCGCGTAATACTGTACCTAGCCCGATACCGTTAATTATTCCTGTAATGTTCTGTGAAATAATCTGGAATACGACAATAAGTACTACTAATAAAGCAAAACCTGCAAATGGTGAAAGGCGATAAAATCGTGCGAACAGGAAGAAAATAATTATTGACATCAAACCGTTTCGCGACACACTGAAAATAAGCGAAGTAAAAATCAAACCATAGATGGTGATCTTTTCCTGCTTTGTTAGAAGTTCAGGGAATTTACTGTTGACTATGAAAAAAAATGTTATGAATACATAAGAGAATGTTCCTATGCCGTTTGGGTTTCCGAGCACACCGCGATAGCGGCCAACAAGCGTGACTAAATCATACATGAAAGGATAAAGAATAAACCCTGCCATGAGCAGCCATCCTACAAACAAACCAATATCACGAAGAAATTCAATACCATCTTCGGTAAGTATTTTTTTTAAATAAACAGGAATAATAATAAGTACGAGTGAGTATGAAAGCGATTTCTGAAATGCATTTCCGGGGTCTGCATTTCTGAAATTGACAATAAAAGTCCAGACAAGGAACGGAAGAAAATACAAGTATATTTTGCTGGGATAAGCATACTGTTTCATGTCTAAGAAATAAAAAGTAGCAAGCATTAACATGTATATATTCCTTACATCCCTGGCCCAGCCCATGCTGTAGCTCCAGCTATCGCTCATGGCCAGCAAAAACAAAAAACCAAGAAACATTTCTTTATGCCGGTTTTTTATTTTCAACAATAGCACACACAATGGAATCAATATTATTGTGACCTGGCCACCGAGGTAAATACCTGTAAACAGCCAAACGAAGACCATTATTACCAGTGTATTATATCGTTTCAGAAAATCAATCATGTATTATCGGGGTGCCGTTTATACCACAAACAGGATAAATTAGTAATCCCGCTGAATTGCGGGATCAACCTTAAATTTCAATTTAACCTTAGAAGAAAAGCATGGCGATAACACGAAACCTTATTACTTTATTTTCCTGAGAAATAAGGTAATAAGGTTGTAACGGGGGCTGCATATTTCTACTAAGGTTTTTCATTCTTATAAGAATTGTTACTCAAATTAAATGTACTGTTTTATCCTGTTTTCAGTCTAGCAAGTTATGCTGCGGGAACTGAATTGGATGCAAATGTACGTGTTACCGTTTTGGTGCTAAAAAGTTTTTATTTTTTCGAAAAAATTAATGTGCTGCAATGCTACCTGCTGCCAGGTAAACCGCTGTTTAACTTTTTCAAACGATGTTAATGCCGATTTTTTTCGCTCAGCAACAGGCATCGTTGCCATTTTTATAATAGCCTTTTTTAATTGCTCCTTATTATTCTTTTCAATCAGTATTCCGTTTGATTCATCTACCAGTTCGGCAGTTGCACCTACATCGCTTACAATAACAGGCATCTCATAACACATAGCTTCCAAAACAACTGTAGGCATACCTTCAAATAAAGTAGGAAACACAAACACATCATTATCAATATACATTTGTCTTAACTTGTCATCATCAGCAAATCCTGCAAAAGTAAGGTTTGGAAATGTGTATTGTGCAGTAAGCGTTTCAAATAACGGGCCTTTACCCACAAAACTAAAATGCAACTTTTCTTCGTAGCCTTCGCCATTAAGTTCTTTAATAGTTTCAAGCAATAAATCTATTCCTTTATTATGTGCAAACCTTCCTACGAAGAGCAGGTTTAATTTTGAGTGCTCGAAATTTTTTGTGAAAGCGGGCGGCAGGTTAACAGCATTAGGCAATACCACAATTTTTTTCAGATCAACACCGGCTTTTTCTTTTAGAATATCTGTGAGCTTGCCGCCCAATGAAACCACGTAAGCAGCATGTTTAAAAATATTTCGTAACACCATGCGGAATGGAAAAGTGCTTAACCTGTCTCTCACTGTTATGCCCTGAAAAGGTTCAAGGCCATGCGGATTATAAATTAACCGGTGACGAAATTTTTTTATGCCATGCCAAACACTTAAACCCTGCGAATAAATTATTGCTTCGGGATGTTGCATAACCACATCATAAACCAAAGCCGAGTACTTATAACAATTGCGCAGGTAATTTCCTTTGGCAGCATGATTAAATGGAATTGAAACTTCTTTTATACCAAGCGTTTCATCAAATACTTTTTCGGTATGAGGATGGATTACCGTAAGCTGCAAAGATTTTGTTTTCGCAAGTTCCTCGATCAGAAGTTTGGAGTGCCGCTGTATGCCGCCTATAGCCATTGGAAAAATTCCGCTCGTGCAAAAAATTACATGCTTAGGTTTTTGCGACATCCTGGTCTAATAAAGTTTTAATGCCTTCGTCAATGCTTATCTTGGGTTCCCAGCCTAAGGTTTTTAACTTGGCAACATCGGCAAGCAAGTGCATGCGTTCCACTTTCCGCACGCGCGAATGATCTACTTCTATTTCTATTTTCTCACCTAACTGGCGCTCAAAAGCTTCTACTATTTCAGTTACAGAATATTCAGTTCCGCTACCTATATTGTAAGTGTGATTACCCTGGTTTACCTTGTTAAGCAAAACCTGCATGGCCGAAGCCATATCATAAGTATGAATAAAATCGCGTTTGGGTTTTATGTTGCCAAGCTTAATTTTACGGTTGCCGGAATTTATCTGCTGTTGTATTTCAGGTATCAGGTGCGGGTTGGTTTCATTGGGGCCGAAGGCATTAAAAAAGCGGCAGATTACTGTCGTAATGCGCGTTTGCAGATAAAACTCATTACACAAACGCTCGCAGGCTAATTTTGATAAGCCATAAATATCCATCGGCCCCACCGGGTGATTTTCATTTACTGCTGTATCATAAACAGGATAAACCGCTGCACTGCTTGCAAACATTACCTGCTTGCAATCCGTTTGCTTGGCTGCATCAAGCAGGTTCATAGTACCTTGTATGTTTACTGCAGCCGATTCAAATGGATGTTCGTTGCAATAAGGAATGAAGTGAATAGCCGCGAGGTGTAAAATTTTTTCGGCATTGATTTTTCTGATAACCAGCGACATTACATCACGATGCAGAATATCCATATTGAAAAAATGTTCATCATCAATGGCAATAAAATCGCGATTGCCAAAAGAGAGATTGTCTATCACAAATATTTCGTGATCCAGATCCTGGAGGTGACTGATGATGGCCGAACCTATAAAGCCCGCTCCGCCTGTTATTAATATTTTGCTCATGATGTGTAATGATGTACTTTAAAAATGGGGAAGTAAATTGCTGAAATAATCACAGTGTATATGTGCCGGTTAAACAGCAATAATATCAAGGAGTGTAAATTACCTGCTTTTACCAAATGCCGAAAATAGCAAATTAAATCTGAATGTTTAATGCATGGCGTTCAAAACCTTCAGGTAATTTTCTTTTTGAGAGGACTTGGTAAAATACATTTCAACCAATTTCCTGTTCTCATTTTTGATATCAGGAGTTGGTTTTTCTAACTGCAAAAGTTCATTTTGTTTGATTACATATCCGCAGCCATGCATCTTTACAAACGTAGTATAATCTCCCAAACCTTCACTGATCAGCACCTGCAAGCCTGCCGAAAGATATTCGGCAAACTTGGTTGGCGATGCTACCTTGTTAGTTACCGTAAGCTCCCGAATCATAATGCCATAGTCGCCACAATTAAGCACCTGCTGCACATCAGCATGCTGCACCCATTGCCGCTGCACCTGCTGCGGAAAGTGTGCTATCATCTTATCAATCCGTTCGTCCTTGCCGGTCATAAAAATCACTTTTAAATTTTTTTGCGCGTTAAGCATCGGTCTTAAAAAATCTTCAAGCAGGTTAAACGATTGCCAGCCTGCTGTTGAACCGGAGTAAATCAAAACAACATCGTGCTCATCAAGGTTGTGTTTTTTACGATATGTGCCAGTGGCAGCGGTAGTGGCAGCGGTAGTGGTAGCGGTAGTGGTAGTGGTAGCAGTAGCGGTAGTGGTAGTGGTAGTGGTACTATCTATATTAAAGCCTAAACCTAATGTGCAAGGTATTACTACGTGACTGTTTAAATCATAGCCATAATTTTCTTTCCAGTAATTCACTAATTCATTTGACACTGCAATGTGAAAGTCTGTTTTTAAAACAGCCATTTTTTCAAGAGTCGTAATATCTTTCTTCAACCTTTCGCTTGGCACCACATTATACTCATGCCATTCGGCAGCAATGGCACCACGCCCGTCAAGACAAATTGTTTTAATCAAGCCCAATCGCTTTACTTTTAATGCAAGATGCACAGCCAGCACATTACGTGCTATCACTGCCCGCTCACCGGTTAGCAGGCAATAAATAGCAAGCGTAATCCAATTCCACCGCCACGTATCTATTTTAGGAAACATGGGTAAAACCCTTGCATCGGGCAGCTCACTTTTTATTTTCAATTTATTCTTTTTGAAACCGCGTGGCGATATAAAAGCTACAAAACGAATATGCCCGGTAGTGAGGTTACGCATATACTTTACAACATCAATAGCCTGGCTCGAAAGAACTCCCGATGGGGCATCGCCAAAAGTGAGGTATAACATTATGGGGAATGAAAATTTAGGAAACGCCAAAAATAGATTTTATATTGACAATTGATGACGAACCATTGCCGAAAGACAACACACACGCGCAGCCTGTAACAGCGTTCCGATAGCTATCGGAATCAGTTCGCTCTAAAAAATGTAAATGATTACAACGTCAACTTTGACAAAGTGAAAGATCTTTGTCAAAGTGCGTCTAGTATAATTTCAATGAGTAATTCCAGCAAACTTTTTTATTTTCGACATTTTAGTAAACTAATTTCTGCTATGAAACTAAGTTTTATCATATTGGTTTTTTTAGGTTTTAATCTTAATGCTCAAAGCAGGCGAGATTATTGGGCTTTTGGTGATAGCGCAGGGTTACAATTCAATGGTGCAGTTGTAAACCCAATTACCGCATCAATAGTAAGCAATGAAGTTGCAGCAAGTATTGCTGATAATGCAGGAAATCCTCTGTTTTCTATAGGAGCTCCTTTTTTAGGTGCTTTCAGGCTGAGTGTTTTTTCATGGAATAATCAGCTTATGACCAATGGAGATACCATTTATGGTGAGGCGACTCTTACTCAATGTGCTATTATTATTCCCTTATTCGGTGATTCAAATATGTTTTATATTATCCATCAAGGCACTCCACAAAGTGGCATTCCGCTCAAGTTATACTATTCTATTGTTGACATGAGCTTAGATAGCGGAAAGGGTGCGGTGATTATTAAGAACATGCTTATTGATTCAACAAATCAACTTTGTGAAAAACGGGTTGCTGTTAAACATGGCAATGGACGCGATTGGTGGATAATTTCTCATTCCCTTTTCGGTGATTTATTTGTGAAATATCTTATAAGCAACGATTCTATTATTGGCCCGTTTTATCAAAATATTGGAAGTATGCATACTATAGACCCTGGTGGTCAAATGGCAATATCCCCTGATGGTGATAAACTCTTTTTGCCCAATTTTAGTGGCATTGCCGACCTTTTTGATTTCGACCGTTGTACAGGTGATATTAGTAACTGGCACTATATAGGCGATGCCACATTAAGCTGGGAGCGGTATTATGGAGGTTCGTTCTCGTATAAAAATTTATTGTATTATTCTTCTCGCGATAGCGTTTGGCAAATAGATGCCAAGGACAGCAACCCTGCATCAACCAAAGTACTATTATGGGCTGATAATAATGGCGATGCATGTATTGGGCAGCATCAACTCGCCCCTGATAACAATATTTATATTTCAAGCTACCGTGGCATCGGATGTAGTGCACCAAATACTATTTACGATAGTCTTAACATGAACCTGACAGTAATTACTAATCCTGACATACAAGGCGTTGGATGCTCGCTTCTTCCATATAATATAAGTTTGGGCGGTCATAGAACCTTTTCAGGTTTGCCCAATATACCTTTTTATAATTTAGGTGCTTTAAGCGGCAGTATATGCGATACCTTGACAGGTATAGTTCAGTTAGATAATCCATCACCCTCTTTTACAATTTTTCCAAACCCGGTTACTGATATTTTATACATACGCCCATGCGTCAATAATTCAATAATAACTATTTACAATTGTCTTGGCAGCAAATTAATAAATGTAAAAAATCAAAATCAAATAAACGTAAGGCGTTTAGCAGAAGGAGTGTATGTTGTTGAGGTAATCTATAAAGAGATAGTGATAAGAAAAAGGTTTATAAAACAGTAGCGTTCTTAGTAACTTCGCATAAACAACAATTCCTCATTGCACTTGCCCCTTTGCTATTCCAAATACCGCAAATCGGTCCCGCAGACGTCCCCACCGATCCCGCAAAGAATTTGGCAACACCATACTGATAACTAAAAACTAAATTCTCTGCAATTCATTTAATTGTTGATAGCACTAACCACACTTTTTCCGCGTTAATATTCCTCACTTCCCCAGCATAATGCCACGTTCACTTTACATCACACCTACACTTTTTTTATACTGTGCTTACGCATGGTCTCAATCTATAGAAACAACATTCGGCAATGAAAAAATTTACAACTACAAACTTATTATTGAAGCTCCGGTTTATGAATGTAATATATTAGGCTCTACTGCCGAAGATGTTTTGTTGCAGGTTGCAGAACCTGGTTCTGTTTTCACTCTTGTTGGCAATAAGGATGACGACACTGTAATTATCCGCTTTTGGTTATGGAAAGAAAATACCACTCTTAACTACGCTCTTTGTTATGCAGATTCACTGTGTGTTACCCGAAAATATTTTCTTATGTCGCATGAGGATTTAAAATGCAAAACAATTCCGCGATATAACCGCAACTGTAGTTTTACAGCAGGTACGGTTTTAATTCCTGTAAAAATGCGGCTTCAGCATTTCGACTTTTCTAAAGATTTTACATTAGGCCCAACTGCCGGTGCCAAGTTTCGCCTTTCGCATTACATGCATAACTATATGAATATACTTGCAGGTCTCGGCATTACTTCAGTTACATTAGATAAACGCTCCCCCAAGGGAGTTGTAGAGGAAAGCATAGAAGTGCCCGCCCTTTCTCCTTCGCTGGGATGTGTACTTGAATTTAACAGAACAACACAGGTAGGTTTATTTTGTGGCTGCGATTACATCTCTGATAACGAAACTCAAAATTTTATCTATCACGGAAAACTCTGGCTTTCCTTCGGATTGGGATTCACCATCCTTTCGCAGGAAAGCAACTCATCGGTAAATGAGGAACGCAAACAGTGAAAAATGTAACAGCGTTCCGATAGCTTTCGGAATTTGTTCGCTTTAAAAACTTACTGCCTTATTTTTTTCCCTTTGCAAACTTTCGGAAAGTTGAAGGAAATTTCCGAAAGTGTAACCCGAAATAAACGAAAAATGTAACAGCGAATCTTTAGTTCGCTTAAAAAACTTACTGCCTTATGATTTCATCTGCAAGCTTTCGGAAAGTTGAAGGAACTTTTCGAAAGTGTAACCCGAAATAGACGAAAAATGTAACAGCGAATCTTTAGTTCGCTTAAAAAACTTACTGCCTTATGATTTCATCTGCAAACTTTCGGAAAGTTGACCCCGATTGCTATCGGGGTTTCCGAAAGTAAAGTTCCATAGAGAATTTTGAAAAACCATTAACCCTTTACTACTTATGTAATAAATTTATTGTTCCGGATTTTTTCTCCTCACCAGTAATACTTAAAGTGTAAAAATAAGTTCCATCAGGTTGGTCTTTAAAAGCGTAATTATTTGCCACGCTATAATTGTCATTATTATAAATTTCTTTACCCCATTGGTTAAAGATTGAAATTTTAGCATTAGCGTATTGTTCTAAGTTTAAGATGGAAAAGGTGTCGTTAAGACCATCATTATTTGGAGTTACAACATTTGGTATAGCGAGCATGCAAGGGGCAAACTCAGATGTTTTACCTGACGGACAAAGATTACCTAATGCACGTACCACAAATGTTGCGGCATGTGATGTAACTCCTTCTGAGGTTAAACCTTGTGGTTCATTTGGTGTAATCCAGCTTACTCCATCATCAAGGCTAACTTCATAACCTAAGGCATCTGGAAGAGCCTCCCAGGTATATATGTATGCAAACGGATTTCCCGGTGGTTGTGGATGGCATATGGCAACAGGTGCTTCCAAAACTTTTTCTACCTCTAAAAAAGTTGAGCTTGTTGCAGTGCATCCAAATTGATCTGTTATCAAAACAGAATATGTTCCGGGGGTGCTTGCAGTTAATAAATTTAAATTTGCACCTGTTGCATTTCCATTATAAGTCCATTTATAATTGACAGTTGCAGTGCCGGTATATGCAACATTAAAAGTTGCAGTATTTGTTTCACAGATTTGTTGGTCGCCTGTAATGTTAGTCGCAAATGTTCCGGCTTCAATTAAAACAGATGCTGTAGAAGTACATCCCAAAGATGTTGTTATAGTTACGATATAAATACCTGCACCGTTAGCATTTACATTTTGAGCAGAGCCAAATGGCGCATTGTCTTTTGTCCAGTTATAAGTTGAAACCTGTGAAGCGAAACCTGCATCTAAAGCTATTGGTGCCCCGCAAATTGTTTGAGATGATCCTAAGTTAATTGGCAATTGTGGTTCAATAGCAACAATTGCATCATCAGTTATAGTGCACACGTTATTTGAAATAGTTACAGTGTAAGTTCCCGATGTACCAGGAGTATAGATAGAAGTTGTATTTACAACATTGCCGGTTGCATCAGTCCATGAATAAACAGTGCTTGCAGGTTGATTGCCGGATGGATTTGCATTTAATGCAGCTATGGTATCGTTGTAGCAAATATTCTGATCAGTTAAGCCGGGAGCTATCGGTGCGTCAAACAGATCTATACTTACGGTATCTGTTGAACTGCAATTAGTGCCATAAGTAACTGTTACCATATATGTACCACTGGTATCAGCAATAATTGTTTGTGTTGTTTCACCGGTGCTCCATAAATAAATACTTCCTGCGAAAGCACCTGCATCCAAAACCGGGAACGGCAGATTGATGCATTGCGAAATATCAGGGCCTAAAGAAATTGCAGGTGATATTGCAGCATCAATTACAGCAATGGTATCGCCTACATTGTAAAAAGTTCCACATAAATTTGAAATGGTGTTACTGTCATTTCCATTCATGGCTATGAGATAAAAAGGACTTACACCGCTTATGGTTTGCGATGAAACAACCGTTAAAGAAGTTGTAAAAGAATCAGGACTTAGAGGAATAGTTCCCAAACAATTTCCATAAGCCTGATTTAGTATAAACAGTGCTCCTGTAGCATCTGTAAGTTTAAAATCACTTGCATCGGAACGAATGGTAGAACACAACAACTGATCATTTAAATTAACTGTAAGCGATGTGAAAATACATGATGAAACAACTGGAATTTTTAAATCAATGATGGCAGTGTCCTGAACTATAATGTTTATAGTATCGTTGGTGGTAATTGTATCCGATCCGTTAGTTTCATAAATCGAGTTACCACATTCAGTTAACATGGTATTTCCATCTGTACCCTTTTTGATGTAAAGTGCAGTTCGCACCTTAGTAAGCGGATAATAAAAGAAGATGCGCACACTATCTGTTTTTCCGCTAACGCAATTTACCGGCTCTGCATGGTATATCGCATTAGGCTGGCCATCAGGTCTCACAGCGCGAAAATCAGAACCATCAGCAGCAATAGATCCGCATTGCACAAGATCAGACAAAGGCAAAATGATACTTGTATCGCGGCAATTTGCATTAAGTGCATTGCTGTAACCTCCGCTTGAAACTAATATTGGTGACGGTTGAACTGACACACAATTGTTTGTTATAATAATTTGTAAATCTCGTTTTGACGAGCCTTTTTTAACCGCGGGAAATTGTGTAGTATCATAATCTTCAACAAGTACACATATTACCGCCACCTGTATTAAATCAGGCACAAAAGAAATTATACCTGTTAACGGATCTATTGTTATTCCATTAGCTGTTGACAATGGATTGGCTCCAGAGTAGGGTGGATTATATGCTACCGAATAAGGAGTGTATGGGCAAAATCCTAAAGCATCTTGTGCATCAACTAAACTAAAATGCAATGAGTCATTATTAACATCATGCGCTCCCTGGTAATAATAAAATTGATTGTTAACGCAAAATGTAGTTACCGGTATGGAGTCAAAATAAGGTGAACTATTAGTTGGAAAATCAACATTGTTTAAGTGAGTTGATACGTAAAGTCCTTCACTAGTGGCATTAACTAAGGTACTGATTGCAAAGTTACGACAACAGGTTTCGTAAGCAAAAATCCAGTCAGTTGCAGCCTGGGGCAAATTAATGATACCTTGATAAATCCACTCTTCAGTTCCGAAACCACTACTGCAATTACCTGTTGCATTTACGCATGGCGATAATGGTATAGGATTCCCAGTTCCGAAAACAGGATAAATAGTTGCAGATGAATCAAACCCAAGTGATGCTGATTGATAACAAATGATAGCACTTGGTGAAGCCGCGATCCCTGCACAATCGCGATAAAAACGGAGAGTAACTAAGTATTCATTAGGGTTGCCTGTATAAGCATACGCAATGTCTGCACCTTGTGCATGTGAAGCCTTTGCACTTTCAGTGGTTAATTGAATTGCAGCAAATGATAATAGCAAGAGTGAAAGAAGTTTTTTCATGATTTGAATTGTATTAAAACTGTTTCATGTTATCTGAATAGAAGACAGAATTAAATAACAAGACGTAAATTTTATTAGAAAAGACGCATGGGGTTTGTTTTTTTTGGAAAGATGAAAACGGAAATATTTAACAGCGTTCCGAAGCATCGCATAAGCGTCAACTTAAGAGAGAAGAAATGAACATTAGAGTTTTGATAAAAGGCTTAACAGGTCTTTAAAACAAGAGCCGGGCTAACACAATTTCGAGAACAAAATTTTCGAAGTTATGAAATCAAAAAAGGTACGCCCGACTCGCAAGCAAACGTATAAAAAGATTGGAGATAATTTTAAGCAGATTGACTTTAATAAACTGGCAAGGAAAAGTGAGTTCAAAAAAAGGAAGGAGAAAAAGCTAAAAGGAAAAAACCTGGTATTGGGATTTATGCTCATGTCCATGTACGGCACCAATACATTTGCACAATGGGCGCAAGAGGTGGGCTGGATCAATGGCAAGACCATTTCAAAACAGGCCGTGTGCAAACGGATAACAGGATGTTTTGTAGCATTTGTATTGTTGATACTCAATGAGGTTTTCACACAACATGTAAAAGAGGTGAGCAACAAAGTGAAGCGAATGAACAAACTCAAAACCTATAAAAACATTTTAGTGCAAGACAGTACGTTGATACAACTTCCTCAATGCCTGAGTAAATTCTATCCGGGTAATTACTCACGAGGCGAAATAAAAGCCTCTATACGGATTCAACTCATCATCGAATTGCACCGTAATAAGATTGTTCAGTTTCAAGTAACACCCTATTCTAAAAATGATCAATCCATGAGTTCCCTCATTTTTGATGTAGCCCGAAAAGGTGATTTGATTATCCGTGATTTAGGATATTTTGTAATGGATGTTTTTGAAAAAATGATAGAGGCTTCGATGAAATTTATTACACGTATAAAACCCGGTGTGAAAATATACGACTCTCAAACAGGGGTAGAAATTAACCTGGTGAAGTTGCTGGGTAACAGACCAAAATTAGACCTTTTGGTGACGGTGAGCACCAAAAATAAATTGCCTCTTAGACTGGTAGCCATAAAACTGCCTGATGAAGTGGCAAATGAAAAAATAAGAAAAGAGAAACGTAATAGAAACAAACGATTGAACCACAGCAAAGAATACTATGAGTTGATGCGTTATACTATTTATCTTACCTCTGAGCCGGTAACCGAATTGAATGCACAAGACGTTGCAAAAATTTACAACCTCAGATGGAGAATTGAAAACATTTTCAAAACATGGAAAAGCAATCTGCATCTTCAGAAACTTATAGCATCAAATATATCCATGTCAAAAGCAAGAGCCGAATCCATCATCTATCTCATGCTTATCTTCATACTGGAATTTCAAATGAAAATATACAATGACGTAGTAGCGCTACTTAGGCAAAGAAAAGAATCATTGCAAATTAGCATCACCAAATTCAGTAAGTTCATAGCAATTAATTTCAATGATATTTTTTGAAATGAGTTTAAATGACATTGCTCACGTAGTTGCCTATCATTGCAGGTACGAGAAGCGTAATGACAGGATTAACTTCGCGCAAAAATTAAAATTAAGTTGACGCTTATGCGATAGCTATCGGAATTAGTTCGCTTAAAAACTTACTGCCTTATTAATTTTCTTCTGCAAATTTTTAGAAAGTCCAACCTTAAAATGTCAGATACCTTTTTCGGGTGACAGACATTTGTTTTTGCTTCAGGCAACTTCAGGAAAGTTGGAGGAACTTTCCTAAAGTAAAGTCCAGTTAAGCATCTTTATTTTATCACCTGCACTTTGCACGTGGAGAAGGTATTTGCTGAATTAATTTTAGCGGTGTAAATACCCGGGGAAAGTTTGCTCACATCAAAAATTAAATCATTTTGATTAGGATCAATGCTGTTGTTCATCACTACCTGCCCAAGCGAATTTATTAAGGATACACTTTCCGGGTCATTCAAATTTTCTAACTTAATGTGAACAAAGTCAGCAGTAGGATTAGGATATGCTGCAGCACCATCGCTGAAGTATTCAAAAGTTTCAATGCCAGTGAAATAGCCGGGTATTTTGGTTAAGAATGATGCATAAGTAGCACCGGCAGGAACATTGAGGCTAATGATTCCGAATGTTGCATTGTTTTGATAAGAGCCTGCAATTACAAATTCATTGCCTTCCGATAACCATGAAACACCGCTGCCGCCATCATTGCTACTGCCGCCTGCCTTTAAAGCATACTGACAATTGCCTGCTGCATCGTATTTAGCTACAAAAATATCAGCGCCACCAGTAGCTGTAAGATTAAATGTTCCGAAGGAAGCTGTGCTTGAAAAATTACCGGTTATTACGGAGCGGCCGTATTTATCTGTTGCAATCCCTGAGCCGTTATCAGCTAAGGTTCCGCAACCTGCTTTCTTTGCGTAAATAAAATTTCCGGATGAATCAATCTTTGCAATAAAGATATCAGGATAGTTGCCCACATTAATTGGAGGGAGTGCTCCGAAAGAAGCATTTAAAATAATACTACCTGTTGTGTAAGCATTGCCGAATGAATCGGTGCTCATATCGTAACAATAATCATTTGCAGTGCCACCTGCTTTTTTAACCCATAAGTTATTTCCACCAAGATCATATTTGGCAATGAATATATCGGTGCCTGTACCGCTTGCAGTAACAGAATTTGGCGGGAATGATCCGTTGCCAATAAACACACCGGCTACATATAACCTGCCATTACGGTAGTGAATGGCAAAAGCTCCGTCATTATCAGGGCCACCGGCTTTTTTAACCCATTGCACATTGCCGGTAGGGCTGTATTTTGCAATAAAAATATCGGTTAAGCTTGATAGGCCGGTTGTGGAAATGGTATCGCTGTCAAAAATAGATTTGTAGCCAAAATCACCACCCATATAAACGTTGTTTTGCGCATCCACTGTGAGGGCGCGCGCATCATCTACAGATTGTCCGCCACTTACCTTTGTTCGTATAAGATTGCCGTTAGGGTCTAACTTTAAAAGAAAATTATCGGTTTGACCCAATGCGAAATAATAATTGGTGTCAACCTGCAATGTATTTGTAAATCCTCCGCAAACATAAATATCGCCATTATTATCCACGCAAATATTGTTGCCTGTAGTAGTTGAATTGATATAGCCGTAACTATTTGCCCAAACGCAATTACCGGCACTGTCGTATTTTGCAACGTAAGCATCACTTATTCCTAAGGCCGTGAGGGTGTAAGTTCCGAAAGGACGCGACCCGTCAAAGCTGCCCGTGGTGTAAATGTTACCATTAGCATCAGAAACAATTTTGGTTCCTGCAATCTGGCTGCTACTGCCGCTAAGCGAGTTTGCCCAGCCAAAATTAATTTGTGCCTTGGAGTTAAACGCTATTAAAAACAGAACTATAACAGGGTAAAGTTTTTTCATATTAATAAGATTTTGGGATATTGGGTTTTATAGCAAACAAACGTACATGATTACATTTATAAACACAAATGGAAGGTTTTTAATTAAGTAAAATAAAATGGTGCATTAATTTTCCCTGATCAGCCCTTCTCATAGCAGTTTAACATAAAAAATATATCAGTTCAGGAAAACCACTTTTTAAAGAGCGACTGATTTAAAAAGCGAGGGAATTTATGTCATACCCTTATATAAAAATTAAGGGATGCAGAGATCAGTTTCGTATCAATACTTTAAAGAGTTAAAATAGGGAAATTTTTTTCAAATGTGCATGTCTTTAAGCGGAATCAGGCACATCTGTAAACGTAAAACAATGGCTAAGAAACTTTTGAACAGATCAAGGGGAAAACCCCGTAAGATTATTGCTGTAAACAATAAGCATACCGATTAGTAAACGTTGAAGAAGTTTGTTTTTTTCTCAGTTCAGAAAAAATGCACAACCTTATTTATTTATCAACATAAAGTGCAACTTATTGACTAAACAACTTTGTTTGAATTCTAAATACATTAATTTGTTTTTAAAATTAATATCAATGGAAGAGCGCAAATTAAATTTAGCTGCTGCGGGTTATCACATGCTACAGATTTTATCGGCTGTGGATGGCAGTTTCAGTGCCGAAGAAGATAAAGTAATACGAAAGTATCTCATTAAAACATACCCCTTTCCTGTAAACCTCGATGGGGAAATGGAAATAATAAGTGCGTTAAAACCCGAAGACTATTTTAATTATTTCAATAAAGTAATGGATGATTTTTACATGGATTCAACTAAAGATGACCGTGATAAATTTCTCGATTTTGCTGTTAAATTAATTAAAGCCGACAAGACAATTTCGCGCGAGGAAAATATATTTATAGATACATTATTCTCAAAGTGGGAGCCGGATTTGATCAGGTAGATTGGCTAATTGAGGTAAAAAGGTAATTTGGTGACGATCGTAAACTTTCGGAAAGTGGAACTCCGATAGCTATCGCGAGTTTCCGAAAGTAATCAGCCTCCGGTTAAATTACCAATCTTCCAATTAATCACAGGGGATTAATAAATTGGCATATTCGTCTTGATTCGTAATTCGTTGATAAGCAATTTTCCAACACCTAACTCCCAATTCCCAAATTTCCAATTTCCAATTTCAATTTCCCCTACATTTGCACCCAATAAAATTTCTATCAAATGACAACAGCAACAATTGAAAAAATAAATTACCCTGTTTCGGAAATGGCCGAAGGATTAATCGGTTCAGAAATCATAAAAATTGCAAGCGAGGTAAGAGTGAAAATGAATGCAGGTGAAAAGATTTACAATTTCACCATTGGCGATTTTGATCCGAAAGTATTTCCTATACCTGTTGAGTTTCGTGATGCGATTATTGAAGCATACATGAATGGCGAAACCAACTATCCCGAAGCCAACGGGATTTTAGCTTTGCGCAACGAGGTTGCAAAATTTATTGAAGAGCGCGAAGGACTTAAATATGATGCCGAAGAAGTTGTGATTGCCTGCGGTGCGCGACCAATTATTTATTCTGTTTTCCGCACTTTGGTTGATGCCGGTGATACAGTGATTTTTCCGGTTCCATCATGGAACAACAATCATTATTGTCACATGAACGATGCTAATATTATTGAAGTACCAACCACACCTGAAAATAATTTTATGCCAACGGCTGATGAGTTGCGTCCACATTTAAAAGGGGCAACATTACTGGCGCTTTGTTCGCCATTAAATCCTACAGGAACAGTTTTTACAAAAGAAGTGTTAGAAGAAATATGCGATATGATATTGGATGAAAATGCATCGCGTGGCGAAGGTGAAAAACCTTTGTACTTAATGTATGATCAGATTTACTGGGTGCTCACACATGGATCAACACAGCATTACAACCCCGTTTCGCTTCGTCCCGAAATGAGAAACTTTACCGTATATGTAGATGGTTTGTCAAAATGCCTTGCTGCTACAGGCGTTCGTGTGGGATGGGCAATGGGACCAAAATTTATAACCGATCGCATGCGTGCAATTTTATCACACGTTGGTGCATGGGCGCCAAGAGCTGAACAAGTTGCTTCAGCAAAATTCTTTTCCAATAAAAAAGCCGTTGATAGTTTCATTGCTAATTTCAAATCAGAAGTTGAATATCGCCTGGTAGCTTTATATAAAGGATTTGAAGAATTGCGTAATGCAGGTTTTAAAGTGCGCGCAATCACTCCGCAGGCGGCAATTTATCTTACCGTTCAGTTTGATCTTGTGGGAAAGAAAACTCTTGATGGAACTGTTTTAACCAATTCACGCGATGTAACCAAGTTTCTTTTGAATGAAGCAAAGCTTGCCATTGTTCCTTTCTATGCTTTTGGTTCGGATGATAAAAATACGTGGTATCGCATATCAGTAGGCACCTGCAAAAAAGAAGAATGCAGCGAAGTGATGAACTTGCTCAGAAAAGCATTAGAGACTTTGAAATAAAAAAACCGCGGGGATTTTTTTATTCCCCGCGGGTTTAAAGTATCAACTTTAGAAAAAAATTTATTTCACCACCGATAATTTTTTTTGTTTCAGAAAAATTTTCCCCATCAATGAAACCCGTAAGCAGTGATACGTGATTAAAGTGTGTATGACAAATTGCACAAATTAACAACCAGTTGGTTAAAAGTCCTAATGG
>JBDTRM010000163.1:0-50660 GCA_039931675.1 Bacteroidia bacterium
CTGACGTATCCTGAACAATAATACTAATGGTATCATTTATTGTTGTCGTATCAGTACCATCAGTTTCATATATTGAATTACCACATTCGCTTAACATCGTATTGCCATCCGTACCCTTCTTAATATATAATGCTGTTCTTATCTGCGTAAGCGGGAAATAGAAGTAAACCCTTACGCTATCGGTTCTGCCATTAGTACAGTTTACCGGGTCTGCTTTAAATATAGGGTTTGGCTGTCCGTTAGGACGAATAGCACGGAAGTCAGAGCCATCAGCAGCTATTGATCCACACTGAACCTCTTCGGTTAATGTAACAATTACGCTTGTATCTGCACAATTAGCATAGATAACATTGGTGTAAGTAGTTCCATTAATTACAGTAGAATCTATAAGTGTAGGATACGGTTGTATCACATTACAGTTTTGGGTTATCACAATCTGGAGATCGCGCTTTACTGATCCCTTTTTAACGGCAGGCACTTGAGTGGTGTCAAACTCCTCAACCAAAACACATATAACAGCTTGTTCAATGGCAGTTGGAGTAAATGATATTAGACCGGTATTTGCATCAAGAGTAGTTCCACTTAAAGTTGTAAGAGGGTTAGTTGGTGTAAAAGGCGAAACATAAGATAATATAATCGGTGTTAACGGACAAAATCCACCCGCATCTTGCGGGGCAACAAGTGTATAATGCAATGAATCTCCATCAATATCAGTTGCTCCTTGCGGATAGAAAAACTGGTTATTAACACAAAACACAGTTACCGGAATTGAGCTAAATACAGGTGAGCTATTAGTAGGGAAATCTAAATTATTTAGATAGGTAGAAACAAAAATGCCAACATTTAGTGGAGTCACAAGCGTAGTAATGGCCCCGTTGCGGCAGCATAATTCATAACCAAATACCCAATCAGTTTGGGCACTGGGCAGTGTTACTGTACCTTGGTATATCCACTCTTGAGTTCCAACTCCTGATGCACAATTACCCGTATTGGTTATACACAATGAATTAGGAATAGGCTGACCTGTACCCGGTATAGGATAAAGATCAAGAGTATTGCTCACTCCGGCATTAGCCGATTGGTAGCAAATGGTTGCAATGGGAGGGGCACCAGAAGAGCCGAGGGCACAATCTTTGTAAAACCTGAGTGTAAGCAAATACTCATTGGGGTTACCTGTATAGGTGTAAGTAAGGTCTGCGCCCTGGCAGTGTGTTGCCTGTACTTTTTCAGTGCTTAACAAACCTGCAGCAAGCACAAACGATAGAAGTGTAAATAATTTTTTCATGACTTTGTTGTTTATAATGTTGTTTTGATTTTACATTGATCCAATTAAAGTTCAATTAAAGACAAAGACGCAAGATTGAGTACAAAGGTTGCATCAGGGGTCTATCTTTTTTCTATCCAAAATAAAAAATAAGGACAATAAGAAATTATAAAATTGATTCAACAGAGCATAAAGGCATTCATGTACCTTAATAAATGCCCGTTGCTGATGAGAGAGTAAAAAGATATCAATTACATTTTAAATCAAATAAAAGAATAACACGATTGAAATTTATCCTGTTCTTTCCAAAAAGTAAAATCTCAAAATTTATTTTCTAAATAAAATGGTAGTATGGCTCGCCAGGTAGGCCAGTCATGTTTCCACTCATTGCCCCAAACATCCAAGTCATAAGTAATTCCTTTGTCATACAAAACTCCGGAAAATCTTTTTGATGCTTCAGGGTCTTCATAGTCGCCACTTCCGGTAACTAAATGAATATGATTGCTCCTGCGAATTTGTTCAAGGATATTATGATCAGTGAGATTGGCCATATAGTGCTGAGGAGAGTTAAAATATACCTGCTCGTCATAATAGCCTTTAGTATATTCTGTTAAATCATATACTCCGCTCATTGCAATAACACCGTTAATTAGATCGGGGCGTTTTAGAAAAAGATTCATGCTATGTAAAGCGCCAAAGGAAGCACCTGCAAGTATAATGGGAGTTTCAGCCGAAGTGCTGTTTTTAATAAATGGAATCACTTCATTAAAAACATATTCATTAAACTGATTTTGACGAATTGCTTTATGGGCGCCTTCCATATTATTGTTCAACCAGCTTTCATTGTTAATGCTATTGATTGAAAATATTTTCACCTTGCCGCTATCAATCCATGGAGCAAGCGTATCCATCATCTGGAAACGTTCATATTCTAAATAATCAGCGGCTGCTGTGGGCACAAATAAAAGCGCGAAGCCATAGTCACCGTAAGTCACAATAGGCATTTCTTTTTGCAATGCCGGGCTATACCAGCTATTTAATTCCCTTTTCATAAGTTTATTTTTTTAATTGTAATTGTGTCCGAGCAAAGATGAAAAGAAAATGGAATAATAAAATTCCTTTTTTGACTTCTGTTGTAAATTCTGCTTTCGTCACTAAGCGCCATCTGACAATTAACTGCTCACCGGCACATTTTTTAGGTCAAATGCGCCAAAAACTCTTGAAAGAACAATTTCGCCATTTACAGCTATTTAAAAAATTGAATTTTTAATAACTGATAATGAGTTGTTTACAATTAAATACTTATAAAAGATGTAAATTACTCTTTTATTATACCTAATTTATATATAAATTCGCCTAATAAATTAAGTTATTTGCCAAAAGTTATTCACACTTCTTCAAAATAATGATTGCTAACTCGGTGTTAAAATCAGAAAGAACTGGAATAATCAAATTCAAAAGGTTAAAGGCTTAAAATTAAAAATAGTTGTAATCCGGTTTAGATTATAATTATCAATTGCAAGGTTGAACAGTTCACTCAAGACTTTCAACATATTCTAACAAAAATATTTACATCAACTCGGGTGTAAACAATAAATCAGGTTATAGTATTCTCCTTCTATGTCCTCAATAAAAAGGAAATCATAATTATAAAAGTGCGCGAGCGGTTTTTAATTTCAAAAAGTAGCTCCTGTAATTATATGTGCAGGCATAATGCAATAAAAGAATAATAAAATAATAAAAAATGGATTCACAGAACTTCACATTCGATCGCGTTATGGTGGTAGATGATACGCAGATAGACAGATATATTGCTACACATACGTTGAAAAAAAATCAATTCGCAAAAGAATGTATCGAATTTGATATGGCCACAAAGGCAATTCAGTTTCTTGATGAGAACTCAGATGATCATGATAAATTACCGCAACTGATTTTTCTGGATATCCGCATGCCCGAGATGGACGGCTTCCAGTTTTTGGAGCAATTTGCAAAGCTTCCGCCATCAGTTAATGAGATACATGTTATTATGCTTTCATCATCACTTGATCCTGCTGATCATGTTCGCGCTGAAAGTATTGATGCTGTAAAAATGTTTATTAATAAACCTCTTAATAAAATCAATCTCGAAGAAATTAAAGCATTGAGCCTGGTTCTGGTTTTAAAAAATAATTAGCACTAATATATTTCAAATCCTAATTTAAATCATAGTCGTTAAACTTTCTAATTATATAGTTAATATTTTGAATCTAATTAATTTTTCTAATCTCCTCTCATCATAATAAAATCGAAAAGACAGATGAATTTTGTACTGTCTCTTAAATTCCTTTTAATTCTTTCCTCCTTATGAAAAAATCAATTTTCAGAATTCAGGTTCTCCTGGTGCTTTGTATGCTTGCTGCCAATGCAATTTATGCCCAGGTAAAAATTTCAGTTAGCGGAAACGTAACTGATGAAAAAACAAATGAGCAGCTTGTTGGTGCAAGCATAGTTGTAAAAGACAAGCTCATTGGCACCACAGCAGATATTAACGGTCATTACAGGTTGGAGTTTAATGCAGATAAAGATCAGGCATTACTATCCATAAGCATGGTAGGCTATGAAACAAAAATAATAGCGGTATCATCTGCGCAGCCTGTTGTTAACGTGTCGCTTAAACTCAACATGGTTATGGCAAAGGAAGTGGTGGTTACAGCATCGCGCGTGCCCGAAACTATTCTTGAAGCCCCGGTTACTGTTATTAAAATGAATGCGCTTGATGTTAAAGAAACGCCAAAGGAAAATTATTATTCTGGGCTTGCGAATTCTAAAGGTATAGACATTATTACCGGTGGGCTTATCTACCAGATTTTAAATACACGTGGCTTTAATGATATAACCAATTCAAGAGTGGTGCAACTCATTGATGGAATTGATAATTCAGCACCCGGCCTTGGCAGGCCATTCTCTAACCTGCTAGGTACACCCGATGTGGATGTGGAACGTGTAGAAGTAGTTCCCGGTGCGGCATCAGCTTTATACGGTGCCAATGCATTTAATGGTCTTATCAATATTATCACTAAGGATCCTTTTACCTATCCGGGCTTATCCGTGCAGGTGAAAGGAGGAGCTAATCATGTGGATGGAAAGTATCATAACGCTTCACTTTATAATGATTTGCAACTTCGGTATGCAAAAGTTATTGGAAAAAAATTCGGATTCAAAATAACCGGTGCATATACCCGCGGCACTGATTGGACCGTGACTGACAGTTCTGATTTGGCACCAACAGGAGGGTATGACGGTTTTAAAAATCCCGGACGTAATGCAAACAATATTTATGGTGACGAAGTTGCAGGAGCTTTACCGCTTGGACCTAACTATGAACCGGTTGTTATTTCACGTACAGGTTATAATCGTTCTGATCTTGTTGATGATATTACCTATTCATTTAAAACGGCATCAACACTTAGTTACAAATTTTCTGATCGTCTTCAACTTTCTTATACGCTTCAATATGGACAAGGCGCCACATCCTATGATGCTTATGATTTAAAAAACGTATGGCAACTTTCTCACAAATTAGAGCTTAAAGGAAATAATTTCTTTGTGCGTTCATATTATACGCATGACGAAGGTGGCGATGCATATAATGCAATGCTTTCTATAATTAAGTTTAATGAATCATGGAAAAGCAGCGGACAATGGTTTGGTGATTATTACGCTGCTTTCAAAGGGTATATTCCAGGCGTTACACCTAATGACTTTGACGCTGCCCGTGCTTTTGCTGATATCGGCAAACCTGTTGTTGGTTCAGAAACATTCAATCATTCATGGGATAGTATTATTTCTTTACCCATCGGCCAGGTGGATGCAAATGGCAATGGTAGTGGCGGTGGACGATTCAAAGATCAGTCTTCGCGGATACATACTGAAGCACAATACGATTTCAGCAAATTGGTAAAAGTGGCTGATATGATTGCAGGAGGAAATATAAGGTCAAACATTTTTAACTCTAACGGAACTGTTCTGATTGATAAACCGGGTGAGCCAATTAATATAAATGAATACGCTGCATATATCCAGGCAACTAAAGAATTGTTTAAGAAACACCTTAAAGTAATTGGATCAATTCGTTATGATGCTTCCGATAATTTTAAGGGAGAATTTACACCGCGTGCTGCTGTAGTTTTTAAACCGGATGATAAAAATTTTATTCGTGCATCTTATCAATCGGGCTTTCGTTTACCTGACCCGTTATATCAATATCAGAATATTGATCTCGGTTATGCAAGGCTTATTGGTTTTCTACCTGCTGTTGATAATATATATCACGTAAAAGATTTGACTTTTACAAAAGAGTCTGTTGATGAATATAAGAGTGCATTCGATGCTTATTTAATGAATCCGGCCAATAACGGTGACACAGCAGCAGCAGTTGATTTATACAAAGAGATGTTGAAAAAAGAGCCTTGGGGTTATATTCGTCCTGAACATGTAAAGACTTTTGAAATTGGCTATCAGCGATTATTCTTAAACAATGTATTGTATATAGATGTAAATTATTTTCATAATTTATATGAAGACATGCAGGTAAGTGAAAATGTTATTAAGACTAAAAATGGCAATCCGCAGAGCGAAGAATCTATAACTGAAGCTGGTTGGTCAATCGCTGAAAACAGTCAGATGAATCCCACTTTATCTCAGTATAGCATAGGCGTTAACTCGTTTAATACAGCTTCATGCGATGGCATTGAAACAGGAGTATCAATAGTGCTTCCAAAAAATTATTTAGTGTCAACAAATTTTACTTACATACAAAGCAATGTAACAAGCGAAAAAGATATTCCGGGTTTTTGCACACCAAAATACAAATGCAACATTGGTTTGAGCAACAGGAACATAGTTAAGAATTTAGGTTTTGCTATCAACTGGAGATGGGTTGACGCAATCAGTTCTTGGAATAATACTCCTTCCAATGTTGTTGCAGTTAATAATTCATTGCCTGCGCACAGCACGCTTGACTTACAGCTAAACTATCGTATAAAGAAAACAGGAACGACTATCAAAATGGGTACTTCCAATCTTACTAATAATTATTACCAGGATTATGCAGGTGGTGCTTCAGTAGGTGGTCTTTATTACCTGTCAATAGTGTATGATGGAATATTTAATTAAATAACGCGCGATAAATTTATTCTTAACCCGCCCTGATTTTTTTAATCGGGGCGGGTTTTTTCGTAAATGAATTGCCGGCATCCATAACGAATTTTTTTTTTCACAGGATTATACCCGTGCTGCTTAGGTTTAAATACAGGGATTTATAACAAGGAAATTAATTAAGTAATTGTGGGTATTCTTGCAGATCAATTTGCATACATACCACGCAAGTGACTATGAGCATTATCAGTTTTTTTTATGATGCATATCATAATTTTACTTTTGGAAGAGTTTCATTTTTGAGTTCATCAATTTCAAAATATTCAATCACTCCATTAATCTCACAAAACAATTTGAAAAAGATTTATCCGATATTAATATTCCTGCTTTTTGCGCTGAGTGCAAATGGGCAGAATGGTTTTCAACCGTTTATTGACAGCCTTGCAAATGCTTATTTGCAGGATCATCCGGGTGCTTTGGTAATTGGTATTCATGATAATGGAAAAGAAAAAGTTTTTTATTACGGTGAAACAACTAAAGGCAGCAAGCAAAAACCTGACAGCAATAGCATTTTTAAAGTTGGCGGAATCTCTGAAACTTTCACTTGTATTTTATATGCCGACTTCGTTATAAGGGGAGTTATTAAAATGGATGAAAAGCTCCAGGATTTTTTACCGGTTAACGTTCCTTCACCGGTTTATGAAAAAATAATTTGCCGCAAAGCAGATGAAACTTCACAGCTTCACCAGGTGGGTGAGCATGAGAATGTAACAATTAATTACACACCTTATGTATGCTTTCCTGATCCTTCTTCAAAACCGCAGTCTATTATTTTATCTGATCTCGCTACGCATACTACAGGGTTACCCGAATATCCCGATAACCTGAAAACGAAAAAAAATAAAAGCAATCCATTTGAAAACTACACCAAAGAAAATCTTTACGATTTCCTGAAAGAATACCGTTTTGATAAACCACTTGGTTATGATTACAAACATTCAGCTACAGGAATAGCTTTACTCGGTCATGCGCTTGTTCTGAAATCAAAAATTGATTTTGATACATTGATTAGTGAAAGAATACTGAAGCCACTTCAAATGACTGAAACGCGAGTTCATCTTACAAAGCTGCAACAGCAAAGATTAATCCAGGGGTATGATAAAAATGGAAAGACTGCTCATCATTGGAATTATGATGTTATGGCTCCTGCGGGCGGATTACATTCAACAGCGCATGACATGATGAAATTTCTTGCTGCAAATATTAATTTGCATAAAGATTCCATTGTAAATTTACTTGACTATACTCATAACCCGCGATTAGAGCTGACTGATAAAAATGGAAAAGGCACTGAGATCGCATTGGGATGGAAAGTAGATCAGCTTGGTGTTGACGAAAAAAGAATTGTTTGGCAGGATGGATCAACAGGCGGCTTTAATTCTTACATCGGTTTTGTTGAAACAAATCACACAGGTGTAGTTATTTTATCATCAGTTTCAAATAGTGTTATTACAATAGGAGAAGAATTATTAAGAAAATTGTCTCACGAAAAATTATAGACATTTTTTATTTGTCAAAAATAAAAAAACCTGATTTTAATTTTATGAACCGTATGGCACATGCCGAAATAATTTTTCTATCCTTCTGATCTATGGCTAACAATTGGTTTGATATCAATTCATTGTTTTATGATTTCATAATCGTTACGCTGCTTTCGTTAATCATCGGGCTGGAGCAGCGCAGGCATCACATGGAAGAGGAAGAAGGCGTTGACCTGCTTTTCGGCACCGACCGTACTTTTACATTTATCGGTATTCTTGGTTTTATTCTTTACGAAATTGACACGGTAAACAAAACTCTTTTCATCGGTGGCGGATTGATGATTTCAATATTGCTCGGCATTTTTTACAAATCAAGAATTGAAATAAAAAAGAGGTATGGTTTAACATCCATCATTGCCGCATTGATTACTTATTCACTTGCGCCTCTTGTAACTACTCAGCCCAAATGGTTTTCATTACTGATAGTGGTAGTAGTTCTCATTCTTACCGAAATGAAAGCGGAGTTTATCAGTATCAGTAAGAAGTTTGATAAGGATGAATTTATCACGCTGGCAAAGTTTCTTGTAATAGCTTTTGTAATTCTTCCCAATCTTCCTGACGAGCCATTGTCTCCGGTCATCCCTATTTCACTTTACAAACTTTGGCTTTCGATAGTGGCTGTTTCTACTATTTCCTATTTAAGCTATCTTCTCCGGAAATTTATTTTTCCCTCGTCAGGAGTTATTATTTCCGGTCTGCTTGGCGGACTTTATAGCAGCACTACTATTACATTGCTTCTTGCAAAAAAAAGTAATGAAAAAGGTTCTTCTTCAAATCAATATGCTTCGGCCATCTTGCTGGCTACTTCCATAATGTACATCAGGGTGTTTCTGCTGCTTATTATTTTTAATAAAGCAATCGCATTCATTGCAGTTCCTTATCTATCCATATTTTTTTTCGTTTCCATTGTAATAGGTTTTATAATTTATAAAATGAACAAATCTCCTGCACCTCCAGGTGTTCATGCAATCGAAACTGCTCAGAATCCTCTTGAATTTAAAATGGCATTGCTATTCTCCGTGTTTTATCTTTTGTTTTCGTTTCTGTCTAATTATGCAGAAAAACATTATGGCGAAACAGGAATAGATATGCTGTCAATAGTTGCCGGTTTTGCAGATGTTGATGCTTTCGTAATGAATCTTGCCCAGGGAAAATTTGAAGTGGATAATTTATTTATTGCATTAGCAGCGTTACAAGTTACCACAGCAAACAATATTGTTAAGCTGATTTACAGTTTGATTTTTTCCGAAAAGAAAACAAAGCGGTTAGTGCTAATCGGTTTCGGAAGCATCATTGTAATTAATATCATTGTAATCCTTTTTGCGAGGCATTAAGTTTTTTGATCGTGATTATTTCAGAGCATACAAAATCAATTATTTTCGCTTCTCCGCTTTCTTCTTTTTCTTCTCTTGCATTTTAAAATATCCGCTCGTCAAAAAACTATGCTTCATTGATTATTTAAGCTTTTATGGGTTGCTCAAAAAAATTATGAACTTGCTCAGTTAGTTGGTTATCTGTTATATAATCAGTGTGTTCAACTTTGATTCTTTTACCTGTGCAATCTTTTTCACTATTAAGATAATTATGAAATTCCTGTGGTGCAGTAGTGGGACCGAAAATCAGAATGTCATCATAAGGCATCACTTCCTGTGCAAGCTGCTTGTAATAAGCATGCACCTGGTTTTGTTCGCGGTGGTGTTTTTGTGATTCATTATTTGAAGAACGATTGTTTCCTAATCGCGTACCATCACCACTTTCACCGGCAATGCGAACCCTGCTTTCAACTGTTGAATGAATGCTTTTTACTATACCCGCATTTTTATCCGGGTTAATAATTCTTGCTTCTGCATGATCAAGCCATAAACCAATTTTACTTCTTTTGTTATTTTTCATAGCATTTATTTTTTGTGAATGTATTATGGTGATATAAATGGATTAATGATAATAATCATTTTTTTTGATGTTTTTTATCATGAAACTCATTTGGTAAAGCTATAATTTTGCAATTATTTTAAATTAGCTGGTAATTATTTAATGCTGTAGTTTATATATGAGCAAAAGTTTATTTTTTTATATTTCGTTGAAAAAATAATTTAAAAAAGTAGAAATGAAAACTATCTTATTTCCAACTGATTTTTCAAATAGCGCTGTAAATGCGCTTAACTATGCCATAGGAATATGCGAAGCATTAAAGGCAAAACTGATTTTGTTTAATTCAGTTAGTATTCCGGCTATAGTAACACAGCCTTCAATGAACATGAATATGGAAGAGCAGCTTATCGGTGTTGCAAAGGAGGATATTTTGCTGATAAAAAACACGCTGATTGCAAACAACAAAGATATAGACATTGAATGTTTTGTAAATTACGGAGAGGCTATAAATAATATAATTTCCTTAGCCGCAGAAAGACATGCCGATATTATCATTATGGGAACAAAAGGCGCAAGCGGATTAAAAGAAGTTTTTCTTGGAACCAATACGGCAGCGGTTCTTGAAAAGGCACCTTGCCCGGTTTTAGTTATTCCCGAAAAGGTGAAATTTAAAAATATTAATAAAATTGTTTTCGCAACGGATCTGAAGGATAACGATTTTCATACTATAGCTGCTTTAACCGAAATAGCTTTGTCATATAATGCTGAAATATTAGTTGTGCATATCTCAGAGTTTATGCAAACCGATGATTACGAAAAAAAAATGCAGGAATGGTTTGAAAATGGGTTGAAAGAAAGCGCAGAAATTCAATATAAAAATATTTCTTTCCATCATTTGATAGGAGGGAATATTGATTGGGAATTGGAGAGATTTATTGAAGAAAATGATATTGACCTGCTTTCACTGTCAATGCGAAAAAGAACAGTTTTTACAAAACTCTTTAGCCCCAGCCTTACTAAGAAGATGGCCTATCATGCAAGTGTGCCGCTTATGGTTTTTCATGCTTCATAATTCCGGAAGCAAGCCTGGAAAAGATATTACAAAGAAAGTCTAAGAAATTATAACACCAATGCCCTGATTTTAAAACGCTTTCCTGAAGTTAAGATAATTTATTACACCAAAAAAATTCAAAAAATAATATTCACAGATTGTTTTTTTATAAATTAGCAACGTTTTTTTAGGTTGGTTTAGGTTTAGACAGGGAGGTGTGGTAACCTCCCTGCTTTTTTTCAGGTAAGCAATGTTTCTCTTTACGCTTTTAAATCGGGGATGATAAAATAAAATATGCTTCCAATAACGAATGCATGATCCCGATTTGGTCGGGAGAATTTAGAAGTTATCCGTTTTGCACTTCTACCGATACATCGGTATCAGTTGTTCTAATGTTCTTAATTCCTCTTTTGGTACTGGTTCGTCCAGGTTAGGTATTTAAGAATATTTTTTGGGGACATACTTGCTCAATTAGCGGTTTATAAGACAAATATTGCTCAAATGAAAATAGAGTTTCATCGTTTTTAAGTTCCCGTGAAAGGCGGGGATTGTAAGAGACTCTTACTTACAGGCAATCTCAACGCTGACTGACAAAAATGATTCAGGTGTCAAAATAAATGATGGCACATTATTAACACAAGGATTTTATATCCTGCAATAAAGCAGGAGAAATATTCACTATAATTTTTTCACCTTAAACAATGAAAATTTTAAAAACAAGGTTACTCGGCATAATATCATTGGCAGCGTTTATTTTCACAGGTAATGTTAACGCGCAAGCTGACAGGCAAAATAACAGCCGTTTCGGAATTAAAGGCGGGCTAAATGTTTCAAACCTTATTGCAAATGATGTAAATAATAACAGCGGCAAGCTGGGCTTTAATGGTGGTTTGTTTCTCAGAATTGCATTAACTGAAAATATCTCATTCCAGCCAGAGCTATTATACAGTATGAAAGGCAGTGAGCTGCAATATCACAATGACTTTGTAAACGGCACGGCCAGGTTTTCACTTAACTATATTGATATACCTATACTGGCAGTTATTAATCTTTCGCGAAGGGTAAATGTACATGGAGGACTTTATGTGGCTTCGTTAACCAATGTACATATAAAAAACGAAGCTGACATTGATGCATTCGACTTTGAGAAAGAACTTAACAAAGATGATTTTGAACCTATTGATTATGGTTTAGTGATAGGGTTAGGTGGCGATTTTGATAAGGTCAGTTTAGGTATCCGTTATGAATACGGATTGAAAACAGTAGGTAAGGAACAAACTTTTTCAGGACAATCATACCGCTTTCCTGATGCACGTAATTCAACTTTTCAGTTTTACCTCGGTATAAGTATTCTTTAGTTATCCACATAGTATAGTTCATATTGACCTCTTATTTGTTTTACATGAATAAATTCGTTTAAGCTTAAAATTTAATATTATGAAAGTAACAGGCATCATTTTAATAATAATTGGTTTGGTATTGACAATTTTCACCGCATTCCAGTTTTTCACCAAAGAGAAAGTGGTTGACTTGGGGAAAGTAGAAATATCAAGGGAGAAGCCTCATTCCATCAGTTGGTCACCCGTAATTGGTATCGTGGTAATGGGAATAGGGGGAGTTGTTTTATGGCAGGCTTCAAAAAAATAATCTTTACAATTCAGTTATTAAGAGTTTCATTACCCGTGTGATATTAAACCGGACCAAGACCGCCTCTGAAATAAAACCCTTTATGAACCTGTTTTTCATTCTGAGCATTTAATACATTAAAAATGCTGAGTAGTGCGAGTAAAATAATTGTCTTTTTCATAGTTTAAATATTTTCAGCAAGGTTAACCTCATCAAAGAAATTAAAAAATGATTTATGTCAGCGATAATAATGATAATTATTGTATGATCATTAAACTATTGCTGTTGGATTTATAATTCAGTGCATCGTATTATGGACAATATTTTTTTATACTGGGAACTGAACATTTCTTTCAACCAAATATTGTCATTTGATTTGGTTGGATAATTATTCAAAGCATTTGCTTAATAAAAAGCAACACCGGAATAACCTGAACATTTTATTCAAATTACCCCGGTGCTTTCAAAAAATTAAAACTCTCAAAGCTTTTTACTTGTATTCAACTACAATTATTTGCCTGCTATGATTTTAATCTACTTAAAAATTCCAATTCCTTGTTATATTAAATCCAATGAGAAACTGACCTTTTGTGTAATCAATCTGGTTATACATATTGTTGACCTGTGGAGTGATATAACTAAAGTTGCCTGCAAAAATCTGGAAGGAGTGCGAACTTGTTCCAATATCAAGACCAAAGGCGATGTTAGGATGAGGATTATTCATTGGATGCTGAGTGAGCGGCTGATCATAATCAACGATCACCGCCAGGGTTTCAGTTAATTTATACCTGCCCAGGAAAGACATTGCCAAATGTTCATTATGCATCTTAGGGCTGATATTGCCCTCGGCATCATAATAACCTTCCACATTGTTGAAGTAAGAAAGGCTCACAGATGCCTGGGCCGAAAACTTTTCAGTAATTTTTCTTGCTACCATTAATTGATTGAAATAAGAAAACCGGTCTGCTGTTGAAACAAAATTTTCTTTATCTCTTGAATCTACCGCAACATTGCCATAGTAAGTTATACTAACAGGCCAGCTGCCTTTTTTCGATTGCCGCATAATTGCATACGACACATCACCATCCCATATCATCCTTTCTTTACAAAGACCGAAACCTACCATCAGGTTATTTGCCGGAACATAGTAAAATCCAAGCCGCATATTAGCAGGAGCAAATAATCCGTAAAAATCTTTATACCCGTTATTCACTATTCCGAACCTGTGTTGTATAGCAAATTCAAAAGTGTTTTTTCTGGGTACCATAACGGTGGGATTATCTATTAACATGATATCGCCAAACGTATTTTTTACGGGTTCTATTTTTGCTTTGGCTGTGGCCGTTGTATCCTGCGCCATCAATCTGTTTACACAGGTGCTGACAAATAGCAGCAAGCACAAACCGGAATAAAGCATAATTGATGGAAAATGATTATTTATCTTTTTCATAATTTTTGATTTTTGTTTTATTCATTATTTTCTTTTGTCCTGTTGGATCACTCACTCAGGATTAATTCTTTTTTGCGCCTTGTTTGATCCATGCAAGTATAAGTCCTTCGATATTTGAAGGGTTAGCTGGCGAACCTAAAGGCATAGCAGGAGTTATGTCTCCTGTTAACTGCCTATATACTTTGCTGCTTTCAGGACTGCTTTTGTTTACATAATTTCCATTGATTAAGGAAGCGTAAGCCTGGTCAGCCGTTAATACGGGTGCATAGCCGCCTGCCGGATGACATCCGATTGACGCACATTTACTGGTGAATATAGGAACAAGATCCTTAGAGAAGCTTACTGTTTTTGTTACTTCTGCTGATTTGACAGGTATTATCACAGTTGTGTTTTTTTCGCATCCTGAAATAACTACCACAGCTAACGTAAACATCGCTATCACTATCGTTACTCTTTTTTTATTTTTTAACATGATATTCATAGATTAATTGATTAGTTGATAAACCAATTAGCTGATTTAATATGTAAGTCAATTGACTCTGACCATCTCACCGGCTAATCAGCTTATTGATCACTTAAATGATAACATCATACCTGTTTTAATAGCGTGCTCATTATCAGCTCCGTTGAACATAACACCAATGCCAAACGGGGTATTTGCGAGCGAGGATAAGTCAACATCCTGTGCTGAGACATCGCTTGTTTTGAGCGCGCGTTTTAACATCAATCTCCATCCTGTACCTGTGTAATATAAATTGGCACTTACATCAGCGCGGCTTCCTACATAATAACCAACTACAGTGCCCGGTATGCACTTAGGACCATCGCCTGAACCTACCTGCAGATAATCATTACCTGTAGTATTCGGGTCAATTGTTCCAGTAATAGCACCACCTCTTTGATCGGCATAAGACAGTACTCCATTGGAGTCAACTGCCATTACAAATTTACAGTTTACGGTATCTGTTGCCAGTATAGCGCTGTTAGTATAATTGGCATTAAGATTAATCCAAACCGGCACATTTTCCTTAGTAGTTTTGCCGGTGATAATTAAGCTTTGCCTGTTTGTTCCACCTGCAAAAGGAGTGGCTTCATAATCACTGTGAACCTGGTTTGCGTTTATGGCACCGTTACCCCAATCAATGTAAGTATCATTTGACTGATTAGCGTCCAATACCTGTAACATCCGTGCCCGCCAGCAATCTAATTTTTCAGTTGGGCCGTTGGTGCGCATTACCCCTCCATAATTCTGAGTGGTGATAACGTGGCCAAGTGTATCCACTGAGTAAGTGGGAACATTGGCGTGACACGATGCATAACACGATAAAGTATTGAAGGCATTGCATGAATTATTGATGTTAAACAGCATCGTAAACTGATCCTGTATAAAAGCAGGCCTTGTTTGAACTCCATTAATGTCATAAACCGGTGCACCTGATTCCTGTGCCCACATCTTTGTGGAAGGACTAAAATACCACTGTGCGCTTTTTACATTTTTTGGTGAATTCCATTCGGCAAGGAAGTAGATATTATTAACATCATACAAGGCCTTCATGGTTACATCTGCGGCAGCGCCAATAAATCCCGTGAAAGTATTATTGCCCAGGTCAGGAACCACGCAATTTACTTTTAGTGCTGTTGCATTGTCCCACATGGGGTCAAGGCTGCCATTCCAGACATTACCCAATCCGGAAACAAATGCTGGTCCGGCATCAACTTTAAGCGCCCACAAAGTATCGCCAGCATCGGGGGTAGTGGAGGCATTCAAATCCTGCACCTGGTCATGTTTTGTGCAGTAGGTTAAGCTGAACATTGTTCCTGTAAGCAGGAACATAATTGCAAAAATTTTTTTTCTACGATTCATTTTGTTATTGTTTAAAGTGTTACTATTTCCTATCTAATATTTTTTTGATGAAGTGTTTGCATGTTGGTATTTGCATTTTTTCACCTGATTAGATTCCTTTATCAGGATATTGAATGCGCAACCATGAAATTAAAGTGTCTAATGGTGTGATTGAATAACCAGGATATTCTTTTTTATTTATCGTTTTCCAATCACTAAGTACCAGATTATATAAAACCACATCACGATAAGGATGATTAAGATTCGCAGTAGCAAGTTTATAGACCTCAACAGCGGGAATTAATTTTTCTGTTTTACTCCGGGGTAATTCTCCTTTCTCAACCATTCGTTCATATTTATCCTTAATGTATAAATATAAAAAACGCATGTATGCCGGGCTTTCAAGAGCTTCTTTATTTTCAATTAATGATGGGGTGATAAAGTTATAATAGCTTGAATCAATTTTGCTGTTTTCTCCTTTCATTCTTTTTTTCCATGCATACATTAACCTGTCAACCGCTGACTGATAATTAATATCATTAATCATTAATTTATTAAAATCAGGGTTAATGTCATCGCTGCCGAAATAGTTTCTATAGAATGACAACTGCTTGTTCTGCCTGTCATTGCAATAAGTGATGTACTCATCGGCATCAAGGTAATTAGTTGCTATATAGTAGAAGTGTTTTATTTTGGGGTTTATATAAAAGGAGTCAATAAAGTCTATAATAAACTGGTTGTATTTTGCAGCATCACTATTCTCTATAACAATTGGTTTTTGATCAGGTGCCGGAAAATTTATGATAAGATTATCATGTGGACTTAGGTATAAATTACTTGCAAGATCTGTGGTGCCATTTCTTAAATCAAACAAATCAGGCTTGTTACGTTTTAATGAAAAAAAATAGTCGCCTTTGTTATCAAGTTGTGCAGAATCTATTGCTGTCTTATTTAAGAGATACTTATCTACAGTGCTTGCATAACCAAATAAATATACTTTGTTGCTTTTAGGATAATTGATAGTGCCTTTAATTATCGTTTGGTTTTCTCCGGCAGGCTTATTTGAATTACACCCTGTTATCACCAGCCATAAAGTGAATAAAGCCAAATAAAATAATCTCATTTTGTTCTGCGTGACCAACTTTACTTTTAATATCCTCAAAAATGATTTGAACCATATCACTTAGCTTAAAATCCCCACTGGCGTGTAATATTAAAGCCGATGAGTACTTCTTTTTTGGTGAAATCATTCAGATTATAGACTCTTGTTTCCTGGCCAATTATTCCGTTTGCGGTGCAAATAAACATTTGAAACTGATGACCACTGGTAGCTACCTCATAACCTATACCGAGATTGGGTAGCGGTCGGCTTTCTTTTTCAATATCAGAAACATTAAAAAGATAATCAAATTCGATATGCACAGATGATTGCGGACTAAACTTGTATCTTCCTATAAATGATCCTCCGTAAAAATCATGTTTACCCAAAACGGAATCAACAATATTATAATGGGAATAAGTTGCTGCAATCTGCAATGAAAGTGCATTATTAATTTTTCTTGCAATCATAATCTCATTGAAATAAGAATTCCTGTTTGATGATTTATAAGCACTGTCCTGGTTAATAAATTTGTCTTTATCATCTGCACTTCGTCCCATGTTACCATAATAGCTGATTGTTACGGGAGATCCGCCATTTTTCATTTGCTTAAGCAGAAGATATTTCCATTCCAAATCATAAAGATGTTTGTTTTTTGAAGCACCGATACCTACTGCAAGCCTGTTTGTTATTGCATAATTTAATCCAAGCCTGATGTTGGAAGGTCCAAATATTCCAAACATATCATCTATATTTTCTATGATTCCGAAGCGGTGTTGAATCATAAAGTCAAGTGTTTTTTTATTGCCTTTTTCTACGGTTTGATTATTCATCAAAACAGCGTTTTCAAATGTATGCTTTACAGGTGTCGAAACTTTCACAACTGTATCTGCACTATTTTCCTGTGCTATAGATGGAATGTAATTAATAATAAGAAAAAGTATTACCAGAGTTTTATTAAAAATAGCTTTCATATTTATTGATTTTATTAATTGTTTGGTGCTCCCTGTTCAATCCATGTTAAAATTAAACTGATTTCGGTATTTGATAGTTTGCCGGTAGGAGGCATTGGCTTTGTGGTCGAAATAATTCTTTTATACAATAAACTACTTTCTGCATCCGTAGTGTCAACGTATCCTAATTGCATCAGTTGATCATAAGATTTTCCTGCTGACAAATCAGGTGACTGTATCCCTGTTACATGACAACCCGCAGTTGCACAATCTTCAGTAAATATTGGCTGAACCTGTGTGCTGTAACTTACCGGGGTATTCGGATCTACAGCCGGAGCAGTTTGATAATAATCTTTTTCGCAAGCCGCTGACAGCAGCATGAAAACAATTATGTATGTTAAATATCTTTTCTTATTCATCTTTATTTGAGTGTTAATGTTTCAACCAAAGAACCGATATGATTTTTACCATCATTATCCATTAATGCAACTCCAAACTTATAAGTGCGGTTTGCATTGGGATCCAACTGAATGTCATCTGCATTGTTTGTTTTCAGCTTCCGCACTAGGAGCAACTGGTATTTTGAGTGAACATTTGTTACAGGTAATATTGCATTTGTTATCTGAACAGGAGTTACGTTACTTGAGGCAACTATATCAGCATTACTTCCATCGGGATGGGTTAGGTAGTAACCCGGCACTCCGCACAAACCTCTTATATATGCTATAATATCATCTTTCTGAGCTGATGTAAGATTGTTATTCCAGTAAGCGGTCATATCGGATACGTTATCCATATTTGACATTAAAGTAGTTCTTGACTTTTTATTAAGCGAAACAGAATTAATTGCAGAATTAATGGCCCCTTCACCACGCTCGCCATGGCAGGTGTTGCAATGGCCGGGCTGGTTAAGCACATCATTGTGAAATAATGAATCGCCATTTGCAATATTTCCCAGGAATGGCATTTTATTATAAAGATAAAACGCAGGATCTAATGTTGCAGATTGTCCGTTAGCCAGAGTTATAGTTTGAGATACTCCATTCCATTCATAAGCCGGCCCTGACCTGTTGGTTGCACCATTTACATTACGCGCATGCATTTTGTTTCCGCTGTCATCTGATAGTGATGATGGATCAGCAACCAAATCTTGCGCATATCCTAAAGGTGAGGAGCGTGCAAGATTCCAGTTCCAGATGTCAACCGTGCCAACATCGGGATGCATTGAATTATTAATACCGGTATGACAGGATGCTGCACAGCCTACACTGTTGAAAGTGCCGAATGAACTTGAGGCAGATTGTATTTCGAAAGCTAAAGCAAATTTATCGTTGTTACGTTGCGAAGTCCAACTTCCTGATGTATCAGTTTTTAATGGATCTAACGGTCCATCCCAAAGCCAGCTTGCCTCAGAAAGATTAACGGTTGTATCTGACCATTCGGCAAGAATGTAAATTTTATCATTGTCATAAGCTGCTTTTAAAGTAAGCCCGGGGTTTACACCTTTACTAAATGAAGTAGTTCCATTATAAGTACCGGTCATATTGAGTAATCCATCTCCATAAACTCCGTTTATGCTTACGTTAACAGCGTTTACTTTTAAGTAGTCTGCCGTTTTCCAATAAGAAGAACTGATAGCCGAGGGAGCCGAACTTACATATTGTGCTTCAAGCGTTGCTGTTGCACCTGCAACATGTGGTGGTGGAGCTTTATAATTGTAATCCTTCTCGCATGACTGAATTGTAAATATGCCCACCAGAATTATTGCAGTTAAATATTTTGTGTATCGCATATTATGTGACATTTTTTTTAATTATTGATATTCTATTCTGATAACACATTTCACATTATTAAGTACACGGCTGTTCCGACAGTTTGTTTTGATAATGAAGGATTCCGACACATCGGAATCCTTCATTCCTCTTCTCCAGTTACAGGTGATTTTTGGAACCACCTGTAATCTTCTCAATCAATTAGTGATTTTTATAATATACGGCATTGAGAGTAATATCCATTTTGTCGGCAACAGATGTTGACCAAACACCATAAGTTTTATTATTTACAGTTAACGGATCAAGCGGGCTAAACAGATCCCATGCTTTAGTTGAAGTATTGTCCATAAAGTCTGACCGGTTAAAGCTGAAGGTAACAGTAAAGCCGGCTCTGAGTTTATCATAAACTCCGTTAGCATCTGAATCGAAATCTCTCTGTCCATTGTAAGAAATACTTACATTAATATTTTTAGTAATAGGTGTTCCGTCAGCCTGGCCGCTTGGTGTACGGTACCTGTTAAAAGTAAAAGTGCCATTCATTACGTATCCGTCATTGGTTACTGTAGTTGATACCAAATGGAATTTTGCAGTGTCTGATAATGGATCAACTAATGTTTTTAACGAATCAAGATAAGTAACTCCAAGATAAGTTGTTCCGCATTTTCCATAGCCATCTCTTCCCGGCTCACCGGTGTTGAAGGTTGATAACTGAACCCAGAAGTCAGCACTATTACTTGCGAGGTTAGTTTCATTAAAATTAAATTTAGGATTAAATCCAAAATTATTAAACCTGCCGGTTAACACGGTAGATGAAAAATCATAAAATTTTGATTCCCACATTACGCTGCAATGTACTTTATCATAAGTCCAGGTAGTGTCAATAATAGCATTGCTTGGCACAAAAATTCCAGTGTCATTCGGGTCGAGATAAACTGTGTCGTGAACAGTAACAGTTTCAGTTACTGTATCTTTTTTGCATTGGTCAAACAATACGCTCCCTGCAATAAGCAGGCAGACTACGATTAATGATTTATAAGCTTTCATATTCTTAATTTTTTTTAATTGTTATTATTATTATTATTTCTCTTATTTCTTTTTTGGCTCAAGTGTTCGCACGTAAGCAACTATCTGCCAGCGTTCTTCATCACTTACTTTTTTCTTGAATGATGGCATGGGATCTCTGCCTTCAGTTGTTTTCCAGTATATCGTGCCATCCGTTTCATTTTTAAATTCTTCTGTAGTAAAATCACCACATGAAATATCAAGGTTGGCGGCTTTGGTTCCATCACCTTTTCCACTTGCACCGTGGCATGATTTGCAATGCTTTGTGTAAAGCGTTTTTCCTTCCGCTATATTCTCAGCATTTGCTGCAACAGGGCTTTTCATTTTAACTGCCGTTTCGGGTGCAGGCCAGGGTTTACCTTTTGGCTGTGTTTGCGCATAAGTTCCGTAGGATAAAAAGAAGAAGAACAACATTATTCCAACTCCTAATAGAGATTCAATTTTGATTTTTGATTTCATAAGTTCCTGATTTTTTAATTTGTATTAATTGATATAAAATATAAACGATGACTGCCCATACTCCGGCAACCATGCCTGATATTATAACTACTAAGGAAACAGGTGCATTGTTTCCCGATGCCCACAATGCTCTTGGATGTGTGGTTTCAATAATTACAGGCTTTCCCCATTTTACTGATTTCATAGTTTCCAATTCTCCGAGTTCATCATTGTCCTCTACTTTTGCAATAACAGTTACATTGCCAATTGAATCTCCAGGCAAATCTTTTGGAAATTCAACACTGGCTTCTCCATTTTCATCTGTTGTAGTGTTGTCACCTTCAATAGGTAGTAAGCCAAAACTTTTTTTAATAAAAAAATGAACTTCAATTCCTTTAGCAGGATTTTCTTTATTGCTGCTGTCAACATGTGTAACCAGTGCTTTTATCTCGTTAATGGAGTCGGCTTTCGAAAATGAAAGAGTAATATTTGCTTTAACTGAATTTGTTTCATCCTGAGCATACAGATTTTGAAAAACCAATAGGAGCAGAAACGTAAATGTTACTGTTGAAAATCTTGAATATTTTAAGAAATTAATTTTCATTTCTGTTTGTTATTAATTCAGGATTAATTCCTTTTTCTTCAGCCATTTCCCAAATAGAAATAATCGGAAATATTCTTACGAATAATGTTATGATAAGTAAAGAGCCTGCAAGAGATGCTGATGTAATTGCCCATTCCTGCCATGATGGATTATAATGCAACCATGACTCTGGAACTCCCTGGATAGGAATGAAGGGATGCAATAGAGTAGGGGTTACGATTAAGAATCTTTTGAACCATGCACCAATGACTACCATGACTGAAATGATAAAAATCGGAACCGGATTTCTTCCTTTTTTAAAGAGTAAGACAATGATTGGCACTATCATTCCGAAAATTTGCACACTCCAGAACATAGGTGCATAGCTTCCTGTAAACAATTCATCGAGGTGAATACCTTCCACCACTTTCATTTTGTAAGCAGGAACTAAATATTCATTAATGTTAAAATACAGATATATTAATGAAAGCAACACTAACAGTTTTCCCATGTTGTCAAAGTGTCTTTGTGTAATATATTTTTCAAGATTGTAATGGTTTCTTAAAACATACATCACAGCAATTACCGCTGCTGCACCTACCATGAATGCGCCTGAAACAAAATAGGGTCCGAAGTTGGTGCTGTCCCATCCTGCACGATAAGTGGTAGCAAAAAGCCACGATGTAACTGTGTGAATGGCCAGCGCAAGCGGAATTACAAGTATGGCAAGTATGCGTATAGATTTGTTTACAATGTCATATTGCTTCTTTGTTCCATGCCAGTTAAGCGATAATATTTTATAAAGATTTCTTCTCCATTTGGGAAAAGGTCTTGATGAATCTCTGCACAAAGCAAGGTCAGGTAACAACGGCAGGTAGAGCAAAAGCACACTGATTACAAAGTAAGTGCTGATAACAATCACGTCCCAGATAATTGGTGATTGAATTCTGCCATATACAAACAAATGCCAGAAGCGTTCAGGTCGCCCCATGTCCACTATGATAATAATAGAAGCAAACGTAATAGCAGCTACAGCAATTATTTCAGAAATGCGAACAAGGGGAGTGCGCCATGCAACATTGCTAAGTTTTAAAATGGCACTTACCAATGAACCTACAAGACTTATTGCTACAAAAAAAACAAAGTTGGAAATGTATATTCCCCACGAAGAGAAATCGCGCATGTCGGTTACAATTAATCCAAATCGTAACTGCTGGATATACGCATAAATACCAATGGCAACAATTATAAACAGAAATGCAACCCACAAGTTTCCCTGCCTTCCGAATTTTTGCGGAAGCAAGTCTGCAAGCAGCTCGTGCATTTGATCATCCTGTTTTTTCACAGATTCCATATTGCGATTGTTAAATTCGTTTTATATTAATGTATCTTTTTCAGCTTCTTTAAATGGGAATTGTCGGTTAGCAGGAGGTAAATAATACACTCGTGGCTTAGTTCCCAATTCTTCAAGAAAGCGATAACCTGCTTTATCTCTTATCAATTCGCTAAGGCGAACTGTTTCATCTCCATTGCTTACCACATCTTCCAATTCATCTCCAAAATAAAAAACTCCGTTAGGGCATGCAGTGACACAATCGGGCAGTTCATTCTTTTGTGCCTTGCTGGGGCAGAAATCACATTTCTCAACAGTTCCCGTAACATGCGAACTGCATCCTTCATGATGCTTGATCTCTTTCTGACGTTCATCAGTAAGCTTGTAGCTTTCTTCTCCCCAATTAAAAACTCTTGCTGAATAAGGACATGCAACCATGCAAAACCTGCAACCAATGCAACGATTATTATCAATTTGAACTGTTCCGTCTGTTAGCTTGAAAGTAGCATCAACCGGACAAACCTTTGTGCAGGGTGGATTATCACAATGAAAGCATGGTGTAGGCATCCAATAAGGTGCAGTTTTTTCTGAATCCTGCATCCTGTCAATTTTAATGAAACTCCGTTCTTCGGGCAGGTAATGCATTTTTGAACATGCCTTCTTGCACTTTCCTGCATTCTTGCACCTCGCAAGATCAATCACCATCACGAATTTTTTTCCCGGAACTCCCTGTCTTACATTATGAGATGAAACAGGTATATCAGGAATATTAGTGTTGGGATTAATGAGTGATGAATCAACTTCAACAATTTTTCCATCGGGAGAAAGCAACCTGATCATTTCGCCTGTCTTTGGAGTTTTGCCATTCGATAAGCTATCGAAAACACCTAACCCTGTTGCAGCCACAACTCCTGTAATTGCACTGGCTTTTAAAAAATTCCTTCTTGAATTCTCTGGTTGCTCTTCCATTTTATCGAGGCTTATTTTTGTTGAGATTTCATCCATTTCAAAACTTCTTCGTTGGATGCCCTCTTTACAGTAACTTCATTTTCAATTTGTGATTGGTCAATTTCAATCAACCTTCCATCAGGAGTAAGCATTTTTATTTTTTCTTTTTGCTCAACTTTAGAACTTCCCTTAACAACAGAAGTTAATCCGAATACAGCACCGAATCCCAATACGTTTTTCAAAAAGCTTCTTCTTTTATTTTCTTTCTCCTTATGCATCACTTTGGTGTCTTACAAATTTTTGACAATAGTATTCAGTACATTTTTTGAAAAATATGATTTATCTCTTATTTCATTATGACTTTTGTCATATAAGCTTATTCAGTAGGCCTCAACGTTTATTTAACGAGTTATAAATAACTAAGCATGCGGGAGCGTTGCACATTATGATACTGATGTCCACTCACTCTTCACAACAAATAGCGCTCCCAAAGTGTCACGATTGTGTAAGCCACGTGCAAAACATTTATAAGATAATCCTGAATGTGCCCGAATAATTTAATTTGAAAAATATTCGGATTGCTAAAAATGGAGTATAGAAGATGTTAGGCTTTTCTTATTGAGAGAGCCGGCACTTGGTGAAAGCAGTGCAACAAGTGTGGTCAGTTTACTATTCAAAGAAAAATTAGATTTTTTAATCTTATATTTTTTTTATGTATTCAATGTTTCGTTTCCGGAATTATTTTTTTTGTAGGAATCACTTCTTTGCACTGAGGTAAAATATTTAATGGGGAACTATATTCCCAATGAGGTGTGCTGGTTGTGATAAAATGTTTGTATGGGGAAAGTCTATGAAGTCTTATAGGGGATAAACTCTTTTAAGTGAAGCGCAACTTCTTTAAAACAAAGACTTAACCATACCGTGTAGTCTTGTGCATTTAGTTTTATATCCTTTTCGAGATTTGCGAAATCCATGTATTTCCAATTTTGCACTTCTGTTTTTTCAGGTTTTGGCGTTTCATCAGTCACTCCCCAAAAAACATGATCAAATTCATATTCTGTTAAGCCGTTATCAAATTTTGCTTTATAAATAAAACTGAAAGCAAATTCAACTTTACAGGACATCCCCATTTCCTCTTTTAATCGTTTGTTAACAGCGTCCGTTATTTTTTCACCAAAGTGCGGATGACTGCAACATGTATTTGACCAAAGCCCGGCAGAATGATATTTTTCATCGGCTCTTTGTTGTAAAAGCAATTCACCTTTTGAATTGAAAATGAAAACTGAAAAAGCGCGATGGAGTAAACCTGATTGATGCACTTCTGATTTTTCAAGTTTGCCAATTGGTTGATCGTTATCATCAACAAGTATTAATAGCTCTTGTTTTTTCATGCGAATGTAGCTAAGGTGGGATTTGCAAATCAAGCTTTTGTTTTAATAATTGATGACAGTTTTTTAAACCGCTCAAGACTTAGAGGTTGCTTCATTTTTTTTTCTTCCCCGATAAGGTAGCCATACGGTTGAAGTGATGGCACATTATCGAATATAACCTTGAGCATCCCAAGGAACGGAATAAATAACATCATGCCTGCAACTCCCCATATAAGCCCTCCAATTATTAATGCAATCAAAGTTGCAAGCGGATTAATACTTACACTTGAACCCACCACTTTTGGAGTAATAAAATTATTATCAAGAAACTGAACTGCTATGCAAACTCCTGCTGCACCTGCTGTGTACCACATAGAGTCTTTTGTTATGAGTGCAATAAGCACCGGAAAAATACTGCCTATCAGCACGCCTATGTATGGAATAATATTCAGAATGGAAGCGATAACTGCCAGCAGCACAGCATGTTTCAAACCCAACAGTAAAAACCCTATAGAATTAAGTACTGATAAAATAGCGATATCTATTAATAGCCCCTGAAGGTATTTTGCTGAAACTTTGGATGTGCGTTCAACAATACCTAAAATTTGCGCATGCTGCTCTTCTTTAGTCACCTTGCAAATAAACTGTTCGAATTTATTCCTGTAATAAGTCAGGAAAAAAATATAGATAGGTATGAGTCCCATCGCGGCAAGAATACTGCCCGTGAGCGTAAAAAAACCGGAAATGAATGACCCGCTTGATTGCATAATAATCTGCAAACGTTCTTTTATCCATGTGATTTGTTTTTGCTCATCAACATGAAATCTTGAACTGATAAAATTCTGAATGCCATTCAATTTTTGCATAACATTATGCCTGAGCGCAGGTGCGTCTTCGGTAAAGCTCATTACCTGGCTGGAGATAAAGTAGATAAGTGAAGCAAAAACTATGAGGGCAAGAAAAATACTTAAAACAATTGCCAGAGCTTGTGCAACACCCCATTTTTCAAGCTTTGCTGAAACGGGGAGGAGCAGGAATGTTAATAGCAATGCAATGCAAAAAGGGATAAAAAAAGTGCTCCCTACATAAAGTAAAGCAATTATTATTAAAAGAAGCAGTAAGTAAATTGTAGATTTAATGTACAGGGGAAGATCATTCATAATATAACGAAAGTAATAACCGAAGGCTGTAAAGGTCTATAAAAAAACGGGATAACTTTGCCAACACCGGGGATTTATCATGATAATTCACATCTTCAAAAATCTCTTCACAAATTTCTCCTTCCCATTTGTCAATTTCAAAAAGTAAATTCCTGTTTTTAATTCTTTCACACTGATTGATACTTTGTTTTTATTTTCCGGATTACCATCTATAACTATTTTTCCGTTTATATCATAAATTGAAAATCCTGAAACTTTAAAGTTTAAACCTGAAACATTAATAAATTCATTAGCCGGATTCGGGAACATCTTCACATGATTTCCTACAGATAAATTATTTTCAATTCCTGTTGCAAGTAAGAATGAATCTATCGGGAAGGTCATCATTCCTCTTGCATGAGTTGCGGCAACAATGCGGTTATTGGCAACATCAACATCAAGATCGTAAACTGGTATCACCGGCATGTTATTCCCTATACGTATCCAGTTCACACCACTATTCCATGTTCCATAAACACCTCCGTCTGTGGCAACAAAAAGCACAGCATCATTGCCATTGTAAGTCAAAATATCATTGATAGATATTTGCGGCAGGTCGCCTGAAATATCTGTCCATGAAGTTCCGTTGTCAGTTGTTTTATGAATGTGGGGAATAAAATCATTGTACTTATAACCTGAGTGAGATACGTAAGCCATGCTTGCCGTATTGGGTGATGCTTTGATACAGGTTACATAACGGTCAGGAAGTGAGGCAGTAACATTTGACCATATAGTTCCTCCGTCTAAACTTCTCCATACGTTGCCGTCACTGGTTCCGGCATACAGGTGGTTAGTGTTAATTGCTGATTCAGCCACGGTTGAAATAGTATGATAGCGGTCACCAAAAATATTTCCATCAGTTAAGTCATTACTGATAGCTGTCCAGTTTGCAAACGGACCATTTGTATTTATATAAACACGATAAGTTCCTGTATAAAGCACATCAGAACTTCCTGAACTCATAATGTACTGCATATCCCAGTTTCTGCGATCAGTTGCATCAATGCCATTCGTTGCGTCAAAAAAACTAAATCCGCCATCAGTGGAAACATTTATTTCACCGTTCTGATATTCAGCATACATAATATTAGGATCAGTAGGGTGATAAACGGGCTGAAATCCGTCAGCACCAAAAATATGCTGCCAGGTGTTAAAGGTTGATGCATTGCCTGTATTAGTTCCGTTATCCTGGGCACCACCTGCATATACTGCATTCTGATTCGGATCGCTCGCACAACGGTAAAACTGCGTGTTCGGAATATTCTCCACATCGTTCCATGAAGAGCCGCCATCATCTGTGCGATACATGCCTCCATCGGTGCCAATTAAAACAGTGTCTGATGTCACATAAAATATATCATGCTTATCTGCATGCATCTGGGAAAAATTATCGGCATTAAACCATGAATTGCCACCATCGGTTGATTTGTATAAGCCTACAGCACAGAAATAAAGTTCGTTATCATTTGCAGGATCAACCTGCAACCTGCCGAAGTACCAACCGAAGCCGCCCTGTACTCCTCCAAGACCGCTTGCACCTAACGAGGTCCATGTGCCGCCACTATTGGTTGTTTTGTAAATTCCCTGTATATCAAAATTCACATCCACATAAGATGCATAAATTATATTCGGGCTGGTGCCTGACATGGTTAAGCCAATCCTGCACTGATCATTTTGTGGCAAGCCTCCTGCGAGAATATTCCATGTTGCACCGCCATTAGTGGTTACGTAAATTTTTGCACCCGGACCTGAAATCAAACTTTGCTGGTTGTTGCGAATGCGGTTCCAACCTGCTGCATATACTATGTTTGGATTTTGCGGATTCATCAGCATATCAATAACACCTGCCGAATCGCTGATGAAAAGGCTTTGCTGCCATGTTAATCCACCATCAGTTGATTTGTAAACTCCGCGGTCGTTGGTTTTTACAAACGGATTTCCCATTGCACTTGCGTAAATGGTATTCACATTAGTGGGATCAATTTTTATTTTGGTGATAATGCGCGCTGGTGCAAGTCCGAGGTTTGTCCACGTTTGCCCGGCATCAGTGCTTTTGTAAATTCCATCACCGATGAATGGATAGCCGCTGATATTCGGATCACCTGTGCCTGCATAAATAGTATTTGAATTGCCGGGTTCAAATTCAATGCATCCGATGGCAAGTGCGGTAGCATTGTCAAAGATCGGAGCCCACGAAATGCCGCCATCAATAGTTTTAAAAATTCCACCGGTGGCGCATCCTGCATAAATAATATTGTGATTACCAGGATCAACAGCGATACAATTTATCCTGCCGCCTATATTACCCGGACCTTCATAAGTCCATGAAGCAACAGAAGAATTTTTTGCTGCAGTATTTTTTACCTGCAGACGCACCTCGTTAAGCGCAGCTTCGTAAGCAGGCAGATCGAAAGTGGAATCAGGGTAAGAACGCTGCATATAAAATTGTTCGTCAGCATCGCTCACTAATTTTTTTGGTTCTTCTCTTTCTGAGAATTTTTTTTCGGGAGAAAGAAAAAAACAAAATAGGGTAAAAAGCCCTAAGATACTTTTAGTAAATAATTGTTCCATAGACGTTTTATAATTTGTGTGTAAATATAATATTTGAGAAATGTTTTTACCTGTTAGTTTCCACTAACAAAACCCATGAATCCATAATAGAATGTCTTTTACATTAACAGCGTTTATTACTCTGCACGATTAATCACAATCTTAGAAAGACCTTTAATGTATCGCCTGCCTATTTTGAAGTCTGAAGATGATATAATTAATATTCGTTCTTCCATGTCTCTCAATTTCTTTCTATCTTTTTCAGTTACAATAAATATATTATTTCCTGTTTCGGTATTAAATATTTCGTTCCACGAAAAAACTGCTTTATAGCCATCTGTTGCAATAAATGTGAAATAGAACTCATTCAGTTCTTTGGGTTTGTCAATTGTAAACACTGCTTGTTCAAGTATTTTTTTCAATGGTATTCCTTTCAGTCCTTTGATTGTTTCTTTTAATTCACCCTTCTGATTATTAATTTCCAAATCTCTGATATTTTGAGTTGTAAAAGTATCCAGGTCATTTAAAGTATATACCAGTTCGGTTTTTATTTTCCCTTCTATTTTAAATTCATTTGACGGAGTTACAATTCTTTGTGAACAGCAATCAGCAAGTTTAAAAATCACTATTGTAAAAATCAGTGATAGGTTCTTTAACGACATAAATATATTTTTGTATTAACCGGGAGAAGCGGTATATCAAAAAGAAGTATTTCCATGCTCTTTTTAGCAGGTGTTTTTGATGAAGGCAATTTCATCTGATGTTAACTCATAAAGTTCATAAACTTTCTCATTTATTTTGCTTTCGCAATATTCAATCTTGCTTTCAAGTTCTGAGATTTTTGCTTGCAGTTTTGTTTCTGATTTTTCCTAGTTGGGTTGCTGTAAAATCTTTTTAAGAACTCTTTTTATTCCCCTCTACAATTTTTATTGCTTCTAAAATTAAGTCATGATGCTTTTTATTAACCACAGCACTTTCTGTATAACCACTTTCCTCTGCACCCTTGTACCAATTGTAGTAATATTTTTGCATGTCATATAACTTATCAAGTTTAAGACTAATTAATTTTTTGAAATTCTCATCTCGATGAACTTCCATCAATCTAAGTGTTTCCTGAAATTTATTTTTCATGTTTTGTTAAAGCTTCATCTCATCTGGCATTAATCCGTATAATTCATTAACCTTTTTATTAATCTGCTCTTCGTAATATGTTGTTTTACGTTGCAACTCCTCAATTTTGGTTTGCAATTTTGTTACACCGATTTCTTCTTTTAATTTCAGGAGCAAGTCAACAAATTTATTTAATTCAACGTCTTCATTTTTGCTAATGGCTGGAATAGGAAACTGCAAAATATCTCTAATCATAATTTGAGGAAAGGTATCATCATCACTGATTTGAAATTTTTTTCTGAAATACCATCCAATCAAATCTGAATTGAGAATAGCTAAAATGCTTTTGTATGAATATGAACTTTCTTTAAGCTTAAGAACAAAAAGAAGTGTATTGCAATACGATGTTTCATGAATATAGGAAGCAAGCAGTGTTTTGCCTGTAATTTTCCTGATGAGGATTTTTTCACCTTCAAAGTTTTCAGGATTTCTGGGTGCTGCAAGCCACTCACCATATTTTATCCAATTGTTATCTTTCCAAAAACGCTCATACTTTCCTATATGTTTTCCATCATAAAAAGGAAACCATGATTTATCAATTTGGGCTTTTGAAGTATATGGTTTTGTATTTCTTATTCTTTCGGTTTGAGCGGGTTTTCCCTTTCCAACTTCATAAACTTTAATTCCCGAATACATTTTAGCAATATCAGCTATACTTTTTTTCTCTGCTTCAATTTTTGTAATCAGAATTTTTTCAGAGTTATCTGTTTGAAGGTTAAAAGCGTTTTCTTCAAACCAATCTTTTGTATTGATATAAAACTCTTTGGGGGAGTTTTCAATAGTTGATATGAATTGTTTTTTCCCAAACGACTTTACTAAAACATTTGAAGAATGAAATGTATTTGAGTAATTCGTTTTTTCAGAAAGTAAAATAATGGTATCAACAGTTGCTCCTGAAAATACGTTTGAAGGTAAACCTACAATCTCCTGCAATCTTGAATTTCTTAATAACATTTCTCTTGCAGGCTGTGTAAATCCTAAATTCAAAAGTGTATCAGGAATAATGAATCCTATTAAACCATCAGAGTTTAAAAGTTTAACACCTTGTTCTATAAATAACAGATAACTTTCACTTCTCCAAACAGAAGTATTGTATCTCTTTTTAAAATAGGTAATTTCTTCCGTTGAAAATAATGCTCCATAAGGTGGGTTTCCAATTACAATATCAAAGCCATGAGTTTTAAAATATTCCTGAGCTGGTTCTTTTGCAATGTATTTATTGAGCAAATCATTAGTGACCTTTTCAAGATTTGCGACTTTATTAAATTGTTTTTTAAAATCCTGATTTGTTGCTGGTTTCTTTAAATTGAAAACTTCAGGAAACGCCTGTTGCCAATTAAAAGGTTTAACTTTTCTTTCTGAAACGAAAAGTTCTTCGGGATAAAAATCAGTATCCACCAAACTATTCCCATCCTTAATATTATTATCAAGCGTTGGTAAAACTTTATCGTTAAACAAGCGCATTTGGTTATCAATACTTGCGCGTGTTTCGCCTTCCATGCATTTTAAAAGCAAGCTCAGTTTGGTTACTTCCACTGCATTTACATCAATGTCAACTCCGTAAATGTTGTTAAGCAAAATTCTTTTCTTCTCTGCTGTTGTGAGGTTGCCTTCGGGGGTTAAAAACTTACCGTCATTCCGAACTTGTTTCGGAATCTGACTTGACTCAGATGCTGAAACAAGTTCAGCATGACGGGAAGTTAGTTCAGCATGACGATTGCTCAGTTCAGAATTACGTACATGGTAGTAGTTACGATGCCAATCCAATAAATACTTGTAAGCTCCTATTAAAAAACTGCCGCTGCCGCATGCAGGGTCAACAATTTTTATTTTGTTTATCTCTTTCGGTGTTTTGTTTTCAATCAGTTTACCTACTGTATTTTTCACAATGTACTCAACCACATACTGCGGTGTGTAATAAACTCCACCTGCTTTGCGCACTTCGGGTTTTTCTTCAATGTGGGCGCGGTGCGCCTTGTCAATTTTTATTTGCTTGCCGAGAAACTGCTCGTAAGCAGTGCCGAGAATTTCAACAGGCATAACATCAAAAGCATACGGACTTGGACTATACAATTCGCTGATAATGGTTTTGATAACCTTGTTATCAATCATTAAGTCTTTGCTGATTTTATCTTTCTTAAAATCAAAAAGCCCTGAGTTATATTTTTCATCAGCAACTGTAAAAGCATTAAAAAGGTTCTGATAAAAGTTTCCTTGTTTGATGCAGTGCCTCAGGTTTTCTTCGGGTTCAATCTCACGGTCTTCGGCTATACGCAGAAAAATAATGCGGTCAATCGTTTGCTGAACTACAAAATTAATTTCATCCTCATCAAGATTTTTATTGTTCCAGCTTATTGAAGTTGCAAGGTAGGTGCGCCAATTGTCTAACGATTGCAAAAAATCTTTATCAACAGTTGTGGTTCCTTTTTTATTTACGCTGCTTTCAATATATTTATCTAAGCCTCCCTTCAGCACTTGCTCCCTGCTGAATGTGTTCCATAAAAAATCAAACTCATTAAGGTAATCACGAAAGGTGAGATATTTTATTCGTGCAACTGCTGCTCTATCATCAGGCTTTGGTTTTTTCGTGCAATCATAAACAGCAAACTCTTCAAAGTCAGTAACGATGCTTATTGCAAGACTTAGGTTCCATCCATACTTGCGCACCTGGTAAGCAGGGATGATGTCATCTTTAATAACTACGCTTGGTTTCTTTGCCTCCACAAAAAAAAGCAGTTTGCCGCCCGACAAACGAAAAGAATAGTCAGGTGCTTTTGAAGTCTTACCAATTCTTATACGGCTCTCATGCATTACTTCGCGATAACTTTCAGCGCTTCCATTCTCGTTATCAACATCCCAACCCAATGCTTTAAAAAAAGGGTCAATAAAATCGCGCCTTGTCTGCGTTTCATTATAGTCTGCTTTTTTGTATGAATGATATTGCTCTTCAAATCTTTCGATTAAGGCTGCAAGTTCATTGTATGCTTTTTCTTTGGAAGTCATTTATAGTTGTGTTGCCGCAAATGTAAAATATAAAAGCAGGGAGGTTACCACGCCTCCCTGTCTTAACCTAAACCAACCTAAAAAAACGTTGTAAATATAAAAACGAATTATTGATTTTAAATGCAGATTGATTTTTTATTTTAACAATGAAGGGTTGAATAATTTTGTTTTCTATAAAGGGTTTATAAAACAGGGTGGGTTCTGCCGTTCAGTATCGAATTACCTTATCACCGCCACCATGCCGGTATATTTTTGATCGGCTGCGTTAACTGAATAAAAATAAATTCCCTGCCCGGCATCTTTGCTATTTGATTTCCCGTTCCATTTAATTTCGAAGCCTGACTGCTCAAAAACTTTTTGGCCCCATCGGTTGTAAATTGTACAGCTTACAGGTTCGCAAAATTCAGCTTGCCTGATCTCAAAAAAATCATTCACCCCGTCATCGTTTGGCGTAAATGCATTTGGAATATACAGGTGGTGATTTATATTTTTTATTTCAACAGTTTTAGCAAATGAAACTTTGCATTGCGCGGCTGAGGTTGCAGTTAACGTTACATCATAAGTGCCTGTTGCATCATAGTGGTGAACTGCATTAATGTTGCTGTCAGTGCTTCCGTCATCAAAATTCCAAATGTAATTTGCAGCAAATGTGGTGTGGTTTGAAAAGACAACATCGGCATTGCAAATTGCATTATCATAATCGAAATCAACTTTAAGCTCAGTTAAACTTACATCATCAATGTAATAATAACTTCTTGTAATGCCACCTGACCATGCCGGTAATACCTGGAATACATTTACATTGTTATTGTCTCTGAAATTACCGATAGTTACATATTGAATATTGTCTCCCGCAGTGTAACAGCCCTCAATTTTTGTCCAGTTTACAGAGTCAGTTATAACAGATGGAAATTCAAAATCGGGCGTCACGCCAATGTGCAAACCACCGTTGGCGGTAGGAGCATTTGACGAAAAATAAATTCCCATCTTATCAGTTGCGTAATGCTGCAGGTTACCACCTGCACGGCTCACATAATATTCAAAGAAATATGTTTTGCCTGCCTGCAAAGGTGCGCTAAGGTGCTGCTGAAGGTATTCGCGATATTCATCATTTGGAAAAGCGGGATTAGCTGAATAAGTAATTATACCGCAATAGGCATCGCCACTATGCGCAGGCTGGCTTCCAAAATAATTATCGGGAACCATTACATCAGGTGCTGTAGCATTTATGTTAAAATAATCAGGTGTGGCAGCAGTTGGTTTTGTCCAGTTTACTACCATGCTTATGTCGCCAATTGAATCGGGTAGCTTGGTGTAAGTTTCAAAATCTCCGTTAGCAATAAGGTTTTGCGAGTGGCAGTTACACACCGTTAAAAGCAGTGCAGCAAAAAAGAAAAAGGCATGTAAATTCTTTTTCATTTTGTAACGGTGTATTCATATTGTTTTCAAAGTAACGGAGAAGTAATGATAAAATTGTTTGTGCAACCGGTCTTTATCAAACACTAATTATGATGTTAGCATCAATAACTTCAGTCACGTATCTTTTAAGCGGGTATTCAGCAGGACCTTTTGTTACTGCGCCTTCCATGTCAAATTTACTTCCATGCAGGTTACACACAAAGCCGTTACCTGTTGATGTTAATTGATTATCAGCATGAGTGCAGCGAAGGAGTAGGGCAGAGTATGTTTCATTTTTTTCTTTGCGCAATGCAATATTAAATTCAAATTTTGCCGGCTGAATAATTTGCAATTCACTTTTTGCAAACAATGAAACAGGAACCTTGATTTTATTATCGCTGATTTCTGTTTTATAAAGCCCAATCGTGCTGCATGATGAAATCGAGGTTATTACCAACCCGGCACTTACCGCCACACAAAGTGAACACGACTGCTTTATGAAATCTCTTCTATCCATTTTTGTAAAACCCTATTTCTCTATTTCCCTATTTCCTAATACCCGTATCCCTTTAAAACGAGAACCCAATTCCCAAATTCAGGAAAGTATTATCCTGCTGATAAGGCAATGCAAACGGATTTGGATTAATTATCAAATCAGGATTTTGTTCGCCTGTATGCAGGAAACGAACATCAGCTTTTATTGCTACATTTTTTATGGGTAAATAATTTAGACCGACAATAATATGTCGCTGATTCAATGTAGGATCATCAATTCCGTTTGCCGGAATGTTATTATTCATATCTAAATTCTCATAGCGCGCAAACAAAACCAATTGCTGCGCTTTCAGTTTTTTCAGTTCCTCAAAAATATTATATCCAACTTCTGCATACATTCCGTAAGCCGCTTCAGGAGTATTGTTTGCATAAGCAAGGTTGATATCTGATGCATCGGGAATTGAAATGATGCTTCCTAAAACCTTTATTGAAAAGCCCTTGTTTTCATATTGTACATCTGCCTCGCCAACAATTACTGGAGTTCCGAAAATGCCTGAAGCCAGTTTCAAGCTATCAGCCTCATGCGAAGAAAGTCCCACGCTGCCACCATAATATCCTGAAACCTGTGCCGTGAAATTATTTTTATAAAGTTGCAAAGCCCCTGTAACCGCAAGATTATTGGCTGTTGCATTTCTTCCTTCAAATCTTCCGTCACGTATAACTGTACCATGCTCAAATCCTGCTGAGTTTAAACCATTAACCAATCCAATAGAATATGAAAGCGGAATGCGATTCAAACTTCCGTAAAAACCAATTCCTATTTCGCGCCATGTTGATGGTATTATAAACGTTTCAACCTGTGTCCTTGCATTTCCGTTAAAGGTATTGGGTAAATGGTTCTCATTTAAAATTCCGATACGCGGAAGAAATAATCCTGCAACAAAATAATTATTCGGGCTCAAATTAAATTTAAGATAACATTGTTCTAACGCTACCTCACCGCCCTCATCGCCTCCTTCAACCTTTGCATCCTCAACTTCTAATTCACTGAAAACAGAAATTTTACTATTGAACTTGTGACCAACAAACAACACAAACCTTTCGAGGTTTATGGTTGAAGTTTCCTGGTTAAAATCACGCTCATATCGCACATTTCCGTAGCCGCCAATGGTAGTGCGCGAGAGAATAGAAGTAGTGTCTTTATGCAAAGCCTCTTCGGCTGTGGTAGTAGGCTGAGCATAAGTTGTTGCATAACCAACTGACAACAACAGTGCAAAAAAGTATTTCATGATATGGATTTTAAATTTTTTGCAAACATCGCAATTGAAAATTAACCGGTGTTATTCAAAACGGAAAATCTGCAACTGAAATGGGAATTTGTGGAAATAGGGTGGAAGGGTGGAAATATGGAAATATGGTAATATGGTAATATGGATTCCGATGTTTCGGAAGGGAATATCGAAAGAGAAATTCTGTAATCTTTTACTCCAATGAATCTTAGTTCAGACTTTTGGAATAATTGCACCCAGGTGGTTGGTGAAAAAAACACCAACCACAAGAAAATATATGGGAATATAGAAAGAGAAATCCTACAATCCAGCAATCCTATAAATCCTAGTTCAGACCTTTTAATTCTGTTGCAACTCACTCGGAAAAATCCCTGTAAATTTTTTGAAAGCCGAGCTGAAATTACCTGTGCCTGAAAAGCCGATTTGCTCTGCTACCTGCGACAATGTAAGGTCAGTTGTTTTGAGTAACAATTTTGCTTTTAACATTCTTTGTTCCTGCACAAAATCATAAACGGTGCTGCCGAATAGTTCTTTGAAACCTTTTTTGAGATAGCATTGATTGATCCCCGTTTCAATGGAGAGTTCAGGAATTGTTGGCGGATTATTAAGGCGGCTAAGAATAATCTCTTTTGCTTTCAGAATTTTTTCTTTCTCCACGGGCTTTGTAAGAAATTTACATGAGGCGCAATCAGTTTGATTAGCCGTGCTGCATTTTTGAAAGCAAAGCAACAATGAGAGCGCCTTGCTCTCTAAAAACATATTGCGAAATGCGCCTTGCAATTTGCAATTGATTATTTCATGCAAAATCATTTGGGTGTTGCAGCAAACTTCATGTTGCTGCTCGGGCAATTGATCAAGGTCAAAACTTTGAACAGGCGAAAAGCTTTCCAGGTATTCGTGATAAAAAATAAATTCAATATCGTAAGAAATTGCTGTGTCACCAAAGGCAAAGCTGCAATCAAATCCTGAAAACTCACAGAACAGCGAAATGCTGTCTGCATGTTTTTTCAGCAAAGAGTTGTTAGCCCGCTTAACGTAAAGGGTTTTGATATTGTAATAAAGTCCGTCTTTAATTTTCTGTTGAGTAGTCACGGGGCAAATATAATTTTTTAGGAAAACCCGCAATTTTTTAGAAGCCTGAAGGTTTCAAACTCAACAGATACTTACTTCTTTTCTTCCTTCTTTTTTTCTTTATCCTTTTCTTTAAAATAATGCCTTAACAAAAAGTTGTGTTGCATTGCTTCAAGGTCTTCATTTAATCTTACTGAGCTGCTATCTAAGTTTTTAATGGTGTTTTTTAAATCAGCCCCTGCCTCCTCATCATGAAGCATAACCCCTAAAACACTTTTAGGATTGTTTGCCGTGTTTTTTAAATCGGTAATAAAAACCCCGGCAGTATCTGCTATACGCTGCAATTGTATAACCGATGCTTTTATTGAATTAAACACCGTAGTATCCGTAACTAATTGATTGGCCAATGTGCCTTGCTTGTTTAAACCGCTGCTGAATTTTGAAAGTGATGCAAGCAACCGGTTTGCCTGCTCTGTAGCTTGCTTAAGCGATGCAGTGGTTGCTTCAATGTTTGTATAAACAGTTTTTTCGTTCAACAACTGCCCGATAGTGCCTTCGCCATTGGCCATCTTTTTACTGATCTTCCTAAAATCAGAAGTTATAGCCAACAGGTTTCTATTGTTTGCCTGCAATGTATCCATCATCTCATCGGTTGACAAAGCTTTTTCCACGCGCAGGGTATCATCTTCTTCTACCGGTGGTGCAATGGCAGTGCCTCCGTATATTACAAGTATTTTATTTCCGATAAGGCCATCGGTGCTTATTTTAACCTTGGCATCTTTGTGTATATACGGTAATGATCGCTCATCTATTTTCATAATCACTTTTACCTGCGATTTCCCATAAAACTCCAGCTTATTTACCGTTCCGATTTTCACACCTGAGAACCATATATTATTGCCCGGCTGCAATCCGCTCACATCTTCGAACAGCGTAACCACTTTTATTTTTTTTATAAATGTTTCATGCAGGTTGCCTATTGTTAAAATTCCTGCAGCAAGAAATGTCAGTCCTATAAAGACAAACAGCCCTACTATTATTGCGCGTTTATTTGGTGATTCATTCATGGCTTTCCTGTATAAAATTATAATTAAAAAAACTTTTTACTTCCTCATCGTTCGTGTCAAACACTTCTTTAAAATTTCCGATGCGGGCAAACTTTCCGTTAAGCAGCATGGCTATGCGGTGGCCTGTTTCCTTTGCACAGGTAAGATCATGAGTAATGATGATAGAACTGGTATTATATTTTTGCTGCACTTCATTAATCAGCTCGTTAATTTCAGTGCTTGTAATAGGGTCGAGGCCCGATGTGGGTTCATCATATAACATGATTTGAGGCTTCAGAATTAAAGTGCGTGCAATGCCAATTCTTTTACGCTGGCCTCCTGAAAGATCGGCCGGCATCATTTTCATTTTTTCTTTCAGTCCTACTGCTTCAAGTATTTCTTCTGCTGCATCACTCACTTCTTTTTTACTCAGCTTCCTGTTATTCATCGTTAATGGAAATTCAAGATTCTGCCTTATGTTCATGCTGTCATATAAGGCACTGTTCTGAAATGAAAACCCTATATGTAAACGCAACTCGTCTAACTCCCTGCCGTTCAGCTTATCCACCTCTTTTCCAAGTACATTCACGGTGCCCTTATCGGGCTTAAGCAAGCCGACAATAATTTTTATCAGCACCGATTTGCCTGTACCCGAGCGTCCGAGCACCACCACGTTCTCTCCCTTAAAAACATCAAGATCAATTCCGCGTAATACATGCAAATCGCCAAATGATTTATAAAGTCCTTTTATGGAAATTACAGGTGCATTACCGTTTGTGTTGTTATATTCCTTCGCTGTTTCCATGCATTAAAAAAATCTTATCCAGTTAGAAACCTGCACTATTATAATCTCTTCAATAAAAATCAAAAACATGGCCACTACCACAGCTTGGTTAGCGGCCTTGCCAACCCCGCGCGTACCCTGTGTTGCATTAAAACCTTGATAGCATCCTATGATGCCGATAGTAAAACCAAAAACAATTGATTTAACAATGGAAGTGAACAAATCAAGAAAGCTAACAGATGCAAACCCACTTTTAAAAAAAGCAACAAAACTGGTTGCCTCATGAAAGTGAACATTAACATAAGAACCCAGCAAGCCAACAAATGAGCAATACAACGTAAGCACAGGTATAGTGATGGTGGTAGCAAGCGTACGTGTTGCCACCAAATATTTGAACGGGTTAATGGCAGACACTTCCATCGCCTCTATCTGGTCAGTTACTTTCATTGAACCTAATTCAGCACCAATGCTTGAACCTACCTTGCCTGCGCATATAATGGCAGTTACCAAAGGTCCCAATGCCTTCACTATGGCAATCGCCATTAATGAAGGCAGCCACGATGTGGCGCCAAAATCTTCTAAAGACGGGCGCGATTGCTTGGTAAAAACCATACCGATTATAAAACCGGTAAGCGTTATCAGCGAAAGCGATTTTAAACCAACTTCAAAACATTGATCAATTACCTGCCTAAGATGAAACGGATACCTGAATGCTTCCTTAAAAAAACGGGCAACAAATTTATAAGCATCATAAACACCCGTAAAATAACTGTCAAGCCCTTTTGAAATTAAATATTGTTTTGATTTTGAATTCATATTGAAGAGGTAAACTTTAAAGCTAAGAATAACTTTCGGAAAGTTGAAGGAACTTTTCGAAAGTAAATCCCAAAACCACTTTTATATCTTGAAGTTTCTCCGTGTTTCCGTGCAAGATTATTTTCAAATATGAAACCATAAATTGAATCGGAGTTGATATTGTAGTAAACTTAAACAGATTGCTTTCCCGCTAAGGGTTGGACAGGTCTTTCCTTGCAATGACGGAAACATAAAACTTGAAACCTTAACCAGAAACTATAACCCACATCCTACTCCTGTCCTCTGCTGTAATAATTATTCTCTTCATCCTCTGAGCCAATACTTTCGGCTGCATCATCCAATTCGCTTCCGGGTACATCAAGATCGGCACCTGTAAAGTCGGGTCCTATTTTCAATTCGGGCAGCAGCGTTTCATCTTCTCCGCCATCAAGATCACGGTCAGGATCTCCCAATATTTTTAAATCTTCATCGGTAACATCAGCAGCCGTACCTGCAACTATTTCAGGTGTTGCATCTTTTACAGGCTCATCATCCGGGCCATTATAAAGGTCAACTCTTTTTTCTTCAGAGGCATTCATCATATCTTCTGATTCAGGATAGTGAGGATAACCCGGAAGGTTTTCACTCTTATCTGATTTAACTTCGCTTTCTTTATTTTTCATAGTCTTCATAACTCATTATTTTTACAATGATCTTCAAAAAAGTGTGCCATAAGAAGTTTAAATAAGGTGAGAAAAGGAATGACCTCGTAATGCGTAACAGGCACATCATCTGCATGTTGTTTACAAAAACAGAATTATTCCATTGAAGCTGTTGAATTAAAGTGAGCAATCATATACACAACAATTGAATGGTTACGGCAATATTTTGCACGTTTAAGACATGTTGATCGGCATACATATTTTTTATTAGTTTCACAGCATAAAATACAGCCATTCAAATGCATAAGCATTTACTACAAACTTTAAAAGTATTTTCTACCCCAATTTAGAAACAACATTTCACTCAATAAAGCAAACTCATTACATTAAATGATCAAAGCACTGACCTTTGACAACTTTACCATCAGACCGGTAAGCATTCACGATGGTGAAAATTATTTTCTCTTTGTTGATAATAATCGTGACAGGATTATTCATTTCCTGCCTGTTACCGTAAACTCAAATAAGACCATTGACGAAACCAAAATTTATCTCGAAGACAGAATTTTAAAAGCTTCGCAGAATGAAGTTTTCACCCTTGTTATTTGCGACAATGCAACCGATAAAATTATCGGTTTGATATTTATAAAAAACATTGAATGGAATATCCCCAAATGCGAGTTTGGTTATTGCATTGATAAAAACTATGAAGGCAAAGGCATAATGACTAAAGGTTTATCATTGGTTATTGATGAATGTTTTCAATCCATGAAAATGAATAAAATATTCATGCGCATTCACGAAAGCAATATATCAAGCAGGCGTATTGCCGAAAAAAACGGTTTCATAGTTGAAGGAATTTTGCGCAGCGACTTCAAATCTGTAGAAGGAAAATTATTGGATATAATGTATTTCGGATTGTTGCGCCCAGATTGATTATACAACGAGCAGGATAAAACAGGATATAATGTTAGAATGAAAACCTTATCCCGATAGCTATCGGATTAAAAACATTCTACCAAATCATGTATCAATTTAAGGAGTTAAGTATTAATGCTGAATCACAATTTTTGTCTGCAACATCTTTTCACTTTTCACTTGCAGGTAGTAAACGCCATTTGCGTATAATGTGGTAGCAAGTTTTACAAAATTCCTGTTGTCATCAAATTGCTGCTGCATTATTACTTCGCCTGTAATGTCATAAAGTGTTACTTGTTTTATTTTATCATTGGATTGAATAAAGATAAAATCGTTCACGGGATTGGGATAAACAGAGAAAGTGGGAGTATGGATATCTTCAATGCCCGTGCAAGGGGAAACGATAATAATCACTGCATCGGTATTAATACATCCGAACGAATTACTTACTGCAACATTTACAAAGTAAACTCCTGTGCCTGTTGAACCATTTAAAGAAAGGGTTTGATTGGTTGAACCATCCTGCCACAAGTATGATGCAAAACCTCCTCCTGCATTAAGTGTGATGGATGAGGTAACGCATATCAAAGTATCACTACCAAGATTAACAATCGGCACCGGGTGAAAGCTAACAAGAATAGTATCCTGTTGCACACATCCGTTATAAGTTACAGTTACCCAATAACTGTTTGAAGTAGTAACAGAAACAGAAGCAGTGGTGTCACCCGTACTCCACAAATAAGAAGCCCCGGTTACATTAGCATTTAGGGCAATTGCCTGACCTGTGCAGGCATCAATATCATTTCCTAAATTAAAGATAAACGTATATTGAACGTTAGTAGTAACAATGCTGTCGCAGCCACCTGTGGTAAGATAGTAATCATAAAATACTCCCGGATTATATTGGTAAACGCCACCGGCAAACACACTATCGCCCGGGCAAAGATTGTATAAAACCCCGGTTTGCGCAGGCGTGCAAAAACGCAGCTTGAAAAGAAATGCATCTACAGTGTTTGAAAATGAATTGAGATTATACACAGGAACCCCAGGATCAAAATCGGCTGTGTAAGCAAAAACACCACAGGCATATACATCACCCTCGTATGTATTTATACCACGCGCAAAATCAAAATCGGTTCCACCAAAACCATAAGCCCATAAGAAATTTCCTGCAGCATCAAGTTCACATATAAATGCATCTCCCGGCCCCGAAGAAGTCAGATTAAAAACGGCTGCTCCCGGATCGAAGTCTGCTGTAAGGCTGTAAAATCCTGTTACGTAAATATGGCCTGCTACATTCAAAGCTAAGCTATAGGATTGATCGAGGCCTGTTCCACCCATGCTTTTGGCAAACATAAATGTACCGGTTGCAGCAGCAAGTTTCAATACAAAAATATCACCGTTAGTACCTGTAGCAGTAAGATTAAAAGTTCCAACACCAGGGTCGAAATCAACTGTGCCAAAGTAAGTGCCTGTTATTACAGGATTGCCTGCATTATCTGTTTTAATTGCTACACCTTCATCCCCACCGCTGCTGTTGCCCATATTATCAGCCCATGCAAAATTACCTGCTGCAGTCCATTTGAGCACATAAATGTTTGCATTGAAACCCGTTGTAGTCATATTAAAAACACCGGCACCGGGATCAAAATCAGTAGTTCCGTAAAACTCACCTGTTACATATACATCGTTTGATGCATCTATGTCAATGCCATAAGCCAACTGCCCGGGACTGTTGCCATAATGGCCGGCCCATACATAATTGCCATTGTTATCTAATTTCAAAATATATGCATCAGCCGATCCGTTGCTCGTCATATTCTGAACACCAGCGCCCGGGTCAAAATCAACTGTGTTTTGAAATTCGCCACACATCAAAATGTTTCCTGCATTGTCGGTTGTCAGCCTTTCGGCAACATCATTGCCTGCAGCACCTATTTGTTTTACCCACACAAAATTGGAGGCAGTATCTAATTTCAAAACAAAAATGTCTGAACCACCGGCAGAAATCATGTTGTTAATTCCTGCCCCTGGATTAAAATCAACCGTATCTCTGAAATTTCCACAAACATATACCGAACTGCCACTCACGGCAATAGAGTAAGCAAAATCCTGCTGAACACCTCCCACACGCACAGCCCAGTTAAAAATTTTATTGGAGTCCAGCTTCACTACATATACATCCTGCGCACCGGCAGAAGTAAGATTGTATGTTGCAGTGCCTGGATCAAAGTCGGCTGTGGAATTGAAGATGCCAACCATATAAACATTTCCTGATGAATCAAAGGCTACGTCTTCACCGGTTTCATAATCAGTACCACCAAATTGGGCTGCCCATTTAAAAGTCTGAGCATTGCTTTGTGCAAACAAAAAGATAATGAATGCAATAAGAGTAATATGTTTTTTCATTTTAAGCTTAATAAGGGGCAGTTATAAAAATTCACCTTTAGACCTCTCTCCCTTTGGAGAGATAAGAGTGAGAATTCTAAAAAAACTAATTTTTAGAACTGCCCTAATGATGAATGTAAAGTAAGTGCTTTTAAAATTAAAAGGGTCTTAGCGATAAAGGAAATTAGCTCTTCAAAGATTTTTTGTATTACTTTTGAAACACTATTACAAATTCACTCCAATAAATTTTATCATGAAAAAGAAATATATAGTACTCGCCATTTTGCTTTGCAGTAATTTCTTAATTAATGCTCAAACATCAGTTTATCAAAAAACTTATGGCGGACCGGATGACGATATTGGATTTTCAGTTATTGCAACAGCCGATGGCGGATATGCTATGACCGGTTCAACAAAAAGTTTTGGTGCAGGCGATTTTGATGTATTGCTTGTTAAATTAGATGCCGATGCAAATTTGCAATGGTCGCGGGTATTTGGTGGAACAGGAACTGAAGAAGCAATTAGTTTAATTCAATGCAACGATGGTGGTTATGCTATTTGCGGTAAAACTTCAAGCTATGGCCAGGGTAGCAATGATGCAATGCTGATTAAAACAGATAGCAACGGAAATCTTCTGCAAATGAAAGTGTATGGAGGCAGTAACGATGAAAGACTCTTGCACATTCATCAAACTAATGATAACGGACTTATACTCTCTGGTTCAACGGCAAGTTATGGGCAGGGGAATTGGGATATGATGTATATCAAAACGGATTCAGTTGGTGATACATTATGGACAAAAATACTTGGAGGAACAGGATATGACCAGGGAACAGATGCTGTGCAAACAAATGATGGAGGATATATCATTTCAGGAAGAGAGCAAAGCTGGAGTGCAGGATATGTAGATATTTTTCTTGCAAAGTTAAATGCCAATGGTGATACCTTATGGACACGCGCCTACGGAGGCGCAGGCTGGGATGAAGGCATGAAAGTGAAACAAACTTATGACGGAGGATATATTGTTACAGGCGGTTCAACCGGGTTTATTGATGCGAGCTATGATGCCTATCTTAATAAAGTGGACAGTGACGGCCATTTAACGTGGTCTAAACTTTATTCAGGACTTGCTAACGATGCTACTTACGATGTGCTGCAATTGGAGGATAGTGGTTACATTATTATGGGTATAACTGATAGTTATGGTGCCAATCATCAAAAGCAGGCTCATCCTGCTACCCTTCATCCATCTGAGCTTTTTGTTTCTCCCCCCAATCATGTATTGGGATCTGACAATTCTAATATTTTAGTGATCCGTACAGACCCAACTGGGGATACTTTATGGTCACGCGCTTACGGAGGCGTTTTGCAGGATGAAGGTTATGCAATTATTCAGACCCTGGATAAAGGATTTATGATTGATGCTTATGGAAAAAGTTTCGGAACTGATAGTTTAGATTTTTACCTCATCAAAACCGATAGTGGCGGCTTCAGTGGATGTTATGAAGAACCTGCGCCTGTAGTTATAGTTAGTCCGCCTACTGTTGAATCGGCCACCAATATGCAAATAACTTCAGGTGTAACAGTAACTGATATTACCAATGCATTAACGGTTGCGGTGCTCACTCAAAACGATATATGTTTTGCAACTGCTATTAATGAAGCATCATCTTCTCAAACAACTATGACTGTTTATCCTAATCCATTTACTTCAACTGCAACAATTGAATTACCCGGTGAATACAACCACTTCAATCATGCACAGGTTAAAGTATATGATGTATGCGGAAGAGAATTAAAAAATTTCACAGTTTACCAAAACGAAAAAATTCAGCTGAACGCAAAAGATTTTAACCCCGGAATTTATTTTGCGAATGTTATTGTTACGATTGATAATGAAAACAGGGAAGTAGCATTGACGGCAAAATTTGCAGTGGAGTGAAGTTTTTCTGTTGTCATTCTGAAAGAACCTTCTGTGAAAAGGAACGCATGTTTGTACTTGTCCCGATTTGGTCGGGATTAGTTGTTTGAAACCGCCTTCACTTTTATTCAAAACTTTTGCAATCTCCTTTCAAGGAAACAATTGTGTTTTATCAAAGAATTCGTTTCCAAACGCAGAAGTTCCTTACAGGATGACAATGCGATTAATTTTCTTATAACACTCATCATTATTTTGAGTGAACTGCTTTATAAAGTTCGTTTAATAATTTTTTATGTTTCTGAAGAGCATGAATGTATTTGAATTCGCTGTCGAGTTCTTTAAGTTGAAATAGTTGTAAAGTTTTTTGTTTGTCCGTTTCACTCCATTCATTAAGGTTTTTAGCAAGACTGAGAAAAGCCGAAAGATCAGTATCAGCCTTTGAATCAAAATTGAAACTGCGTGACTTTAATTTTATTTTTAAAGAATCACTCACAAATTTTTTAGAATAGTTTGAAAACGATAGACGGTTGCCTTCAAAATTTTCATCAATTATTTTTGTAATAGCTTCCGAAGTTTCCAAAGTTGAAATTATCTTTTCAGAAAATTTTTCATCACGCAAAACCATAAATGAATCTGCAAGTTTCTTTAGAATTTTTTCTTCGGTGCGATACGCTTTGTCTTTTTGAATTTTATTATTCTCCTCTTCAGCAAGATTGAATAATTCTTGTTGCGATGGTCTGAAACTCAACCGGTAATAAAACCAAAATGCTCCTGACTTAATTCCTTCACTATTGTTTTTTCCAATTTGGTAAGGCTCTGCTTCGAATACTGAAATATTAAACCGTTGTTTATATAAACGAAGTATCTGAGAAAACAACAATGCCGATTCACCGCCACGAAAAGGCGCAAACACATTAACACCTATACGCGAAAAGTTACCAAAAATCCATCCTCCCCCATAGGCAACTGGAATGTTATTTTTAAAGGCAATGTAGCCAACGTATGATTCAACAGGCAATCGCCTGTCTTTAGATAAATAATATAAAGCAATTTTTATCCCACGGCCCATGTCATGTAATTCAGTTGCTTCAACATTTGAATAAGTAACAGGATCAGTTTCGCGCAAAAGCATCAGCAGCGAACATTTTGCAACAGTGTTTAAATGCTCTTTTTCTTTATGCGTCAATTTTAAGGGAGGAAGTATTTTTTGAGAATGAATTTCAGGAGCATTAACTTTCTTAATAAGTTCACCGGAATGAAAAAAGATATCTCCGTGATTAATTCTGGCTGATGAACGTGATGGCAAATGATCATCCACTTTAATATCCACAAAAATCTGCAAGGCATCATAAAAATAATCACGAAGTTCAATGCTCATTACTACGCTCTCAAGAAACTGTATCAGCAATTGCAACATATTTTTTTTGCTGTGAATGACTGCGTCAGATAACCAGTTTTCCAAAGAAGAAAAATTTTTCTCAAATGCTTCGCGCTCAATGGCAGGAAGTAATAGTTTAAAGATTTCCTTTTGTTTGGCCACATCGGCATCACAGCTATGAAAAGAAATATTTTCAGGAAATGTTTCAGTCATCCATTTAACCAAATCAAAACTAAAGCCTGCAGTGATGGTGCTGTTTGAAATTCCTGAAGCACTTAGCTGCAACTTTTTTGTTTCATTATTTCCTTCAGAGATATTTTTGACAGCACCAACTAACCGTTGCAGTTCAAGGAAGGTAATTTGGTACAACTCTTTGTTTTCAGGATAAGCCAGCATAAACAAAAGGCAGTCATGATATTCTTTAAGAGCAGTTACTTTTTCAACCAGAACTTTCGGAAAATCCGTCAGCAACTTTTTCTTTTCATTAATTGTTTGTTTACCAAAACGATTGCAGATTTTCTCCAACGTGTGAACATCTTTGAGTGTAAGGGTTTTTGATACTTCCTTTTTCATACTACAAATGAAAAACAAAAAATAAGAACTGTATAAAGATTCATATTATCACATTCGTAGTATAGTGTATTGTTTTAATCAGCATCGAAAATATTTTCATTTCAAAAGCATTGTGGAAATAATACTTTCGCTAACTTAATTAAAACTCATGAGTAAAAAAGCAATTTATAAATCAGCCGAAGAAGCATTGAGTTATATTAAATCAGGCAATCGTGTTTTTGTACATGGCAGTGCTGCCACACCACATTTCCTTTTAGACAAGCTTACTGCACGCGCCAATGAATTAACGAATGTGGAGCTGGTTTTTATTTCCCTCCTCGGCAAAGTAGAAATTGCCGAAGCAAAGTACAGCAACAGTTTTATTATAAATTCCTTTTTTGTTTCAGAGCCCGTTCGCGAAAATGTAAATCATGGTACCGGTAATTTCATTCCCATTTTTTTAAGTGAGATACCTGAATTGATGAAACATAATATTCTTCCCATTGATGTTGCGCTTGTACATATTTCACCGCCCGATGTACATGGCTTTTGCTCACTCGGTGTTTCCGTTGACATAGCGCGCACTGCCGTAAACACTGCAAAATATGTGATAGCACAAGTTAACCAGCAAATGCCGCGCACACATGGTGACGGATTAATTCACATCAATCATATTGATGCTATGGTTGGCGTTAACGAACCGCTACCCGAAGTGTTTTACGGTAAAGGAGTTAATGAAGTTGAAACCAAAATCGGAAAAAACATTGCATCCATGATTGAAGATGGAAGCACCATTCAGATGGGCATTGGCGGTATTCCTGATGCTGTGCTCAAAGAATTAGTCAGTCATAAAGACCTTGGCGTGCACACGGAAATGTTCAGCGATGGACTAATACCATTAATTGAAAACGGTGTCATTACCAACATCTATAAAAAGAAACATCCCGGAAAAATTGTTACCAGTTTCTGCATCGGTAGTCGTCAGCTTTACAGCTACGTAAACGATAATCCTTTATTCGCATTTCTCGATATTGATTATGTAAACGACCCACATGTGATCCGTCAAAACCCCAAAGTGTGCGCCATCAACTCCTGCATCGAAATTGATTTAACCGGCCAGGTGTGCAGCGATTCTATCGGAACTTATCAATTCAGTGGAGTAGGAGGGCAGATGGATTTTATGCGGGGCGCTGCACTCTCACCCGGTGGCAAACCTATTATTGCTTTGCCCTCGCGTACAGGCAAAGGCATTGCACGCATAGTTCCATTTTTGAAACAAGGCGCAGGAGTGGTTAGCACCCGAGCTCACGTACATTGGGTGGTTACTGAATATGGAACAGTAAACCTGTTCGGAAAAAATTTGCGGCAGCGTGCAAAAGCACTCATCAGCATAGCACATACCGGTGACAGGGAAATGCTTGAAAAAGCATATTATGAAAGATTTAGTGAGATGGTGTAATTAATAGTCAACCCTCTTTCATATACGTAAATAGAAAATCACCAACGAGAAAAAAATATTAGCGCGGGTTTAATTCATATTTGATTTTTGCAGGTGGTCATAGGAATTTATTCTATCTTAGCCCGCTTAAATTTTAAAAACAAGAAAACAAAATGAGAAAACTAACCTTATTGGTTATCAGCATTGCAACAGTGTTTGCAAGCTGTAAGAAGGACAAAAGTGATGATCCCGCTTCAACAAACAATGATGTAACTATAAACTCAACCGCACAGGTGAGCTTTAAGTTAGACGGAACCACTAAATCGTATGTACAGAGTGCTACTATTGAGCAATCAATAGGCTCTTCCAAATCAATTGCTACCTGGCCCGACACAAGTTCAGGTTCATGGAGTTGCGGCTTTGACGATCCTAACAGCGGTGATGATATTTTTGATATCAGCAAAGGGTATCTCCGCTTTTTAGGTGCTAATCCCGATACCACTGTGTTTTACAATTTTTTTGTCCCCGGCAATTCTTCTTATGTAAATAATCCTGATATTCAGATGGGGGTTGAGTTGTATTACTTTATAGGAGGTGTTAAATGGTCAACGGAACTTGGAAGTGGTCTTCAAACCGGCAGTTCATTTAAAATTACTGATCGTAAAAAAGTGTGGTTACCGACTGGCGACAGAGGAATTACTGTATTGATAAATTTCAATTGCATACTTTATGATGGCAATGGAAATTCAAAAACTGTGACTGATGGAGTCTTCCTCGGCACCTATATGGATATTTAAACATTCCAATCACGATAGCTACCGGCATTTCTGAGAAACTTTTAAGGAATGCCGGTTTTTTTTTCTTATCAAAATCATTTCCTTATCTCCGGGTGAGTGAATTTAAATTGCTTTAGATTGTAGTTTGCGTTAGACGATGAATTGCGTTTAGACCTTTCAAACTTGGGAATCTGTAAAAATGGTTCAACTACCTGACCAACTCAAAAGAAACAATCATAGCAGTGTCTGAACTACTACCAACAAAAACATTGAACATACCGGCTTCTGCTTTAAATTGTAGCTGTTGATTATAGAAAGCAAGGTCAGTGGCTTTCAGTGTAAACGAAACCACTTTGTTTTCTCCTGTTTTTAAAAATACTTTTTGAAAGCCTTTTAATTCTTTTAAAGGACGTGTGATGCTTC
>JBDTRM010000164.1:0-22334 GCA_039931675.1 Bacteroidia bacterium
GCATCTTCGGCCATCTGAATTTTTTGCTTTGCAGTTTCTTCAGTGAATGGCGGGAGCGGAGGTCTTTGATTTTCCATAATCAGACTTTTAATTTTGATTTTTACAGTGACAAAATTTCTATAAAGAAATAACAATTGGCCGAATGAAAATCCTTATTCTAAATTTCTTTTTCAAAACAAATACTTCCAACTACATTTTCGTACTGTCCGTAATTGGGAATTATTTTGTAACCACTCTTTTTATAAAGACTGATTGCTTCAATTTGTTTTAATCCCGTTTCTAAAATACATTTTTTGAAACCTAAATCACTTGTCCAATTTTCTAATTCATTTAAAACTTTTGATGCAATTCCTTTTCCACGTTTGTCTTTCGGAACAAACATCCTTTTCACTTCCATCGCATCTTTCGAATATTCTTTAATCGCTCCGCAACCAACAACTATTTCATTTTCAAAAGCGACAACAACAAATTTTATTGAATCAGTTTTATTGAACTGTGCATAAAAAGAATCGGCTTCACCGTTATTGATTTTTAATTCTGCATCAAGTTGTGTGACTAATTTTTGAAAGTCAGTATTTTCAGAATTTGTTCGGATAAGTTTAATCATTGCATGCATTAAAAAAGTATTTGTATGATTATTTAAGGTTGGCGTCCTCACCAACCTATTGGGGTACTATAACAACTGTTGGTTGGCGGTGACGCCAACCAGGGATAAAATTCGAAATATAGTTGATGTGCATCAAAACTATTGCTTAATTATTTTTGCATTTGACATTCCATCCTTTGTTTGAACCTGCACAAAATAAATTCCGGATTTCAATTCTGAAATATCAATTTGGAAAATTTGTTGATTCGCAAATTGTTCCATCACAACTCTTCCGTTAACATCATAAATTCGGAATGCGTTTATGTTGGCCTTACTTTTTAAAATAAATTTTCCGTTGGAAGGGTTGGGATAAATAATCGTTTCGTTTTCGTTTTGTAAATCATGAATCTCTGTTGCAATGCTTCCAAGACGAGCAACAAACATATCAAAACTGTTATCGGTAGGGTTTAATGTATCGTTACCAAATACTAATGGGTCATGTGAGCCAAACTCACCGGCTATAAAAATATTACCCCATTGGTCGGCAGCAATTGCATTGGCGCTTTCGCTGCTTCCTCCTTCTGAAGTTTGATTGATTGTCCATTTTGAATTACCGGAGGTATCGCAATGAAGCAGAAAAAAATCGCTGCTGCCATTGTATAGTAAAGTATAGTTACCATAGTTGAGCGAGTCATCGCTAAAACCTCCGCATGTATATACGTTGTTGGGAGTAATTGCTATTGCATAAGCTGTGCTTTTTCCATTTACAGCCTGAGCCCAAAGTGCATTGCCACCACTATCAGTCTTAAATACCAACGCATTTGTAACACCGGCTGCAAAAAAACTTGCCAGCGTATCAGCGCCAAAAGCAACAGAAATGCTTTTAAAAAAACCTGCTAAGTAACAATTGCCATTTGCGTCAACTTTTAATGCATTGGCTCTGTCATCACCATTACCGCCAAAACGTTTTGCCCAAAGTATATTTCCTGATGCATCATACTTGGCAAGAAAAATATCAGACTGCCCGGCTGTTGTTAAAACATAAGGCCCGAAGTTGCAGTTTTGATTAAAATGACCGGTTACATAAACATTGTTTATAGCATCAACTCCTACAGAAAAGCCTTCGTCAATGCTGCCGCTTCCTGCACCTTTTGCCCACAATACATTTCCGGCTGCATCATACTTTACAATAAATATATCATTGGCGCCTGCAAGCGTTAGTGTAGTAGTTCCGAATGTTATTGTGGAACTTGAAAATCGTCCTGTAACGATGAAATTATTCGCTCCGTCAACAACTATTGAATATGGAATTTCAAGTGCAGTACCGCCTTCGCCTTTTGCCCACAATACATTTCCCTGGGCATCATATTTTACGATAAAAATATCACCAACAACGCCTGCATTAGTAAGTGTGTATGTTCCAAATGTTATTGCAGGAGAGTAGTAATATCCTGTCACATAAATATTTCCTGATGCATCAGTTGCAACAGCCGATGCTTTGTCATCGCCACTTCCGCCCGCACTTAATGCCCAAAGCACATTACCTGATGAATCGTATTTGGCAACATAAATTTCATCATTCCCGATTCCTGAATTTATCAAGGTGTCATTTGCAAAAATGAGGGTGTCGCTGGCATAATAACCTGCAACAATTACGTTGCCGTTTAAATCAGTTGCAGCGGCATCCCCTTGGTCGTAATCATTTCCAATTGCATTTCTACCCCACTGCCAGCCTGGTGTTTGCGAAAAGCTGTTTGATGCAAAAGTGCAAATTAAAATTGCAATTAAGACAAAGTTTGTTTTCATGATATTGTTGTATTTTAATGAATGTTGAAAGATACAAAATTGCAAAATCCAATTTAAATGTGCGGTTTAGTTAATACGCAAAAAAAGAGGTTTGGGGTTTTCAAGTGTTTAAAAATAAACACAACAACTATTGCTTAATTATTTTTGCACTTAACATTCCATCTTTAGTTTGTACTTGGATAAAATAAATACCCGAATTAAATTGTGAAATATCAATTTGAAAATTTTGCTGGTTGACAGTTTTGTCTAAGATAAGTTTACCTATGCTGTTATGAATTTTAAACGACTCAATTTTATTGTCTTTGGCATTTATATTTAAAATATCTGTAACAGGATTCGGATAAACAGAAATTGAATTTACAGCATGTTCTTCAATTGCAGAAATGCCGGGCATGTAAAAAGACCACAGTTCATCACCATGCGTTGGGTCTGTTGCTCTGAAAACCAAATAGTCATTTGCTAACAATCTGAATGATGTAGGATTGGAACCTGTTATGCCCGGATAAATATCCTGTACCAACGTTGTTCCTGTTGCAGTGCCATCGGTTTTCCAGATTTCTTTATCACCAACATCTGCGGTGCCGGCTATAAAAAACAAATAACCGTTGTAATGTATAAATGGAATAAATCCTGATGATGAAAAGCTGCCGGCATTTCCCGGAAGTATATCCTCTACCAAAGTTGTGCCTGCATTTGTTCCATTGCTTTTCCAAAGTTCGGGGCCGCAGTTGCCATTATTTGCTGAAAAGAATAATTCGCTATTAAATTCATAGAAGTAGAGTGGATTGGATTCATTAGCACCGGGCCAGATATCTTTTACCACTTGTGTGCCCGCTGTGGTGCCATCGCTCTTCCAAAGTTCTTTGTCGGAAATGCCATTCGTATTTGCTACAAAATAAAAGAAACCATTGTGCTCCCACACTTTGTATAAAGTCACATTATCTAAACCTCCATCAACTCCTGCAAGTATATTCTTAACCATTACGGTTCCTGTTGTTGTACCATCTGTTTTCCATAGTTCATTGCCATTGGTGCAATCATTGGCTTTAAAGAATAACTCATTATTAAATTCAAAAAAATTATAAACCTCTGCTGAACCTACACCCGGGCAGATGTCTTTTATAAGTTGCGTCCCTGCTGTTGTTCCATCACTTTTCCAAAGTTCACGCTCATAATTTGAAGTGCTTTCGGGTACAAAATAAAAAAAGCCATTGTGCTGCCAAACAATATAGAGCGGAGAATAATCAAAGCCACCTACATTACCAGCAAGAATATTCTTTACGTTTACTGTGCCTGTTGTAGTACCATCCGTTTTCCAAAGTTCCTTGCCATTCACACCATCAGTTGCAGAAAAAAACAATTCATTATTAAATTCACTAAAGCCTCTTGCATCTGATGACACACTTCCTATACAAATATCTTTCACTAATTGTGTGCCTGTTGTTGTACCATCCGTTTTCCAAAGCTCGCGGTCGCCAACATCATTTGTTTCTGCAAGAAAATAAAAGTAGCCATTGTGTTCCCACGCTTTGAATAAATGAGTTGCGTCCAAACCATCAGCAATTCCGGGTCTTATATCTTTTACTTCAACAGTACCGATGGTTGTTCCGTCCGTTTTCCAAAGTTCAATTCCATCAGTACCATTATTTGCCCTGAATAGTAACTCATTGTTGAACTCTATAAAATCATCAGCATCGCTTGTAGCTGTGCCAGGATAAATATCCTTTACCAACTGTGTTCCTGTAGCAGTTCCATCACTTTTCCAAAGTTCAACATCGGTAGCAATGCTGCCGGCTGCTTCAAAATAAAAGTAGCCATTGTGCTGCCACACCACATAAAAGAAAATCAAGTTATCAAAGCTTCCAACACTTCCGGGAATAATATCCTTTACCATATAGGTTCCTGCATTGGTGCCATCAGTTCGCCAAAGTTCGTAGCCATGCGCACCATCATTGGCAGTGAAATAAAGAATTCCATTTACTGGATTGAAAAATTTAATGTTGGAACTATTTGCTCCGGGGTAAATATCTTTAACCATAAATGTATTTGCAGTAGTTCCATCCGTGGTCCACAATTCCTCGCCATCAACACTTTCTGCTGTAAATAGCATTACATTGTTATAAATAAACTGCCGCCCAAGGTATGAACCAGCATTGCCGGAATATATATCTTTTACAAGAACAGGTGTTTGTGCAAATGTTGATGCGGATAGTAAAATGTAAATAATAAGAGAATAGATTTTTTTCATAGAGATGTTTTTAATGATGTGTGCAATTTCTATTTTTTAATTAATCAATTTCAATATCATATTTATTTAAAAGCCCTGCAATTCCCGACAAAGAAAATTTTGCTTTTTTAATCCTGTTCTTATCAGGGTCAATGGAATAGTTAAATGCTGAGCGAAAGTCTGCCTTCTCCAAAATTGTATTTTCAAATATTGCTCCTGATAAGTCGCAGTTATCAAAAACTGAATTGCTTAAATCGGTTTCAACAAAATCAATTTCATGAAGCGTACAGTTTTTGAATTTTGTCTTTTGAATTTTCCTTTTATAAAACGAAGAAAGATTTATGGTGCAGTTTTCAAATTCAAAAGATAAAAGAAATTCGTTGCAATACTCAAAATGCAATCCCAGCATTTTGCAGTCTTTAAACTTAACATCTCTAAAGGCAGTCTTGTTAAGCTTCGCCATGCTTAGGTTGCAATCTGTGAATTCACATTCAATAAAGCTGATGTTTGATAAGTTGGTGTTTGCAAAATTGCAATTCAAAAAAACGCAGTTTTCATATTCGCCTTCGGCAAGATTGTTTTCTGTAAAATCTGTTTTTTCAAACTTCTTATCTTCAATGTAAATTTTCTCCATTTTGCTCAAGTATTTGAATTGTCTTATGTTGCGTCATTTGATGATTGTACGAATGCAGAAAGAGAAATTGACAGCAGTATAAAAGTTATAAAGTCTTTCATTTTTCATCTCAGGCGTTGGTCAAACCGATTTTCTTTTAGTAGCTTTTTCTCCTATTACTAAAATGGTAATGGTTAAAGCATAGATTACTAACCAAACTTCAAATGCCTGTTTAAAAACAAAATGACCTGCAAGTAAGAGCAAGAAAGAAAAAATAAATACTGTAGAGGAACTCACTACCATCTCGAATAGTTTTAAGTTTTTAAATTTCCAACGTTCATAAAAAAAAATTGAAGTCATGGCAGGGCCATAGATGAGGAGGAAAAAAAATGTAATTATTGCAAGTAAAATGTCAGGAGCAATCATTTTCTTATGTTGCTATTGTATGACTGTTTATTGTTTCAAAGCACTTCAAACTTTTACCATTTTCATTCAACAACCAACTTTTTTGTAATCAAATGTGAACCTGATTGAAGCAAAACAAAATACATCCCATTTGATAAATCAGAAGTATTAAAAATCAATTCATGTTTTCCTTTTGAGATGTTTTCTGATAAAAGTCGCTTAACCGTTTTGCCTGTTACATCCATAATTTTAATGACGATGTTAGAAGATTTATTCAGAGAATAAACCAATTGTGCTTTTCCTGTTGCAGGTTGAGGATAAATATTATCGAATGATAAATGATTATCATTTTGCAATTCTGTAATGCCGGTTGCAAAGTTGTTGGTTACTTCAATTGAATTGGCATTGAGCACATACTTCTCGCTTTTTAAACTTCCATAATGTGAAACAAAAGCAACAATACTTAAATGATAATCCTTAAAAGCGGTGTCAACAACAAGCGAAGCTGTAGCAGAATAATTTGTACCGATAACAGGAACAGCAGGTATGATGCCTGCAACGCCCCAATTACCGAAGAAAGAACTTCGCATTACATGACGATGAGGATAACCGATAATAAATGTACCGTTAAACATTCCGGGATAATGTGTGTTAGCCCAGTTAACGTCATAACATTCCTGGTCCCAACCCTGGAAAGGTCCAAGGTTAGGATAACCCACTACACTATCTTCCACCAAAAATAAATTTATGCGCCAGTCGCCTGATGAGACTTGCGAAACAAAGTTTGCATTAACAGTAGCGTTTATAGTTCGGGTTAAAGCATTGTAAGTTCCGGTAATATCAAGGCCCACTAAAGCGGGTTCACTTATTAATCGAGTGGCAATGGTATCAATGCCAACTCCTGTTCCGCTGCCCCATGAATTAAAATTGCTGAGGTAGGCCTCGCCATTTGTTGAAGGATAAACACCCCTGTTAATCATAATCGCGGGAGCAAACCAACTGCCGGTGGGATGCATGGCATTAAAAATAACAGAAGTTAAATTATTGCTCATAGCATCAACACCTGAACCTTCGTGTATTGACATTAATATGCAATTGGCAGCCTGCGATGTTTGCCATGCACTGATGTATGCCGACATAGGCGGGCAATTACCACAGGATGCAGTAGTGAACTCTTCAAGCAAAACTTTTTTTACAGGTGTTTGCGCGAATGCATGAATGAATAAAAAAGGATTGACCCCAAAAAATGCTAATAATATGATGTAGATTTTTTTCATGTGGATTATTTTTAAAAACCAAATTTATGAAATGTGTAAATAGTCCGAAAACGATTCCGTGTTTTGGTTGTCCACCAACTTTCGGAAAGTAGAAGGAACTTTCCGAAAGTAAGTCTCTGGATTTCCGCAGTAACATATTTATTTCCTGATCACAACTTTTGTCTGATAAGATTTTAAATCAGATTTTAACTGAACAAAATAAATTCCATCGTTTTCATTTTTTAATTCAATGCTAAGCGTGTTTGAATTATAATTTGAAAATGTTTTTTGATAAACAATTTTTCCGATTCTGTCAGTAACCGTAAGTTCAAAATTATTTAAATTAAAATCTGATAAAGTAAATTTTCCTTTTGATGGATTTGGGGAAACAATAAATGGAAAAGTATTTTTATCAAGGGAATTTATTCCGGTAAAAACAGGATGATATGAATCAGAATAATTTCCGCTGTTGTTTGTTGTATCAACTATTCTTACCTGGTAATATCCCTGTGCTATAGTTTTATAAGCATTGGAAGTTTCACCCGGAATTTTAAAACGGTTTTTATACCATTGATAACCGTAGCCTGTAATGCTTGCAGTTTGCAGAGTGTCATTACTTTGTGTTACAACAGGTTTGGGCAAAGGAGGCAATACAGTTATTGCAATAACGGCAATGCTAAACGCATGAACGGGGCAAAAATCATCTTTGGCACGTATCAAAAAATAATGCGTGTTAGGCATGTATGCGCAATAGTAATTCATACCGAGATGATCGGGTGTAGTTTGCCATTGAAAAGTTGTGCTAACAGAAATAGCATTATTCAATGGAGGCGGGGGATTTAAGATTGCGCAAGGCGGAATTAAACAGCCTGCTGCCGTATCAGTAAAGCCACCGCCAAATTGACTTCCTGCTGCTTCTAATGTTACACTGTGAAAATCAAAGTCAATAGCATTGATTGGAAAAGTTACAAAGTCGCCTTCGTAAACTGTATCATATAATGTAGGGAGACTTGTGTTAGGGTCTATGAATGGCGGAGTAATTACAGGTGGAGAATTTAAGGTTATGCTATCTGGCAAATAATTCCCGGGAATAATTGCAAACCGCATATCCCTGTAAATCTCTGAACATTTAACGCCACATTTATAGGAGGTGACCTTATTCACTGCAACAAAAATTCCCGGGGTAAAACATCTAAAAATTATTTCACCTGTATGCGAATTTAAAGTAACTCCGGAATTTAGAGGATGAAAAGCAGGGCCGGGAATAGGATTAGTATAAGTGAATCCCGGGCTAAATGTTAAAGGAAAAGGATTAGTTGTAGTCCATGCACCGCCTGTCCATTGGTCTAAAGGCTTTGCCCATGTATATTCCAATGAATCTAATTCACCATCATTAGCGAAAGGCGTGTAATGAAAATCGTAACCGGCACCGGTTGTTGTAGCAGGTTTTTCTGCAAAGTCTGGCGAAGAATCGTAACATGGATTTGCACTTTGCCCGTTTACAGAATACATTATTGTTCTTAAAGTGAATCCAAGGCTTCCGCTTGATGCACCAACTAAATTGTCAATTGTAGTGTTCCGGCAGCAATTTGAATATGAAAATATCCAACCTTGTGTTGGTGGTGTACCGGATAATGTAATCGGATTTGATTCAAAAATAAATTCTTCCACAACACCCACACTTGTTCCTATAGCCCCTCCACATGAATCACATGATGTAAATCCTGATATATCAGTTTGAGAAATAAGATTCATAGTAATTGTTGTTAGCCCCGGATAATTATGTACATCTAATGAAACAGGTGGACCGAAAGGAATGCCATAGCAGTCTCGATACACTTTCATTTTAAAAAGGTATTGACCGCCTGATACACATCGCCAGCCTATTTCTCCACCCATTAGGTGTGAGGCATTTGATGAAAATGAAAATGTGATTGCAAATAATAATGCTGCTAATAAAGATTGAGTTGTTTTTTTCATGATGTATTTTGTTTTCGGAGGATAAATGTAAAAATAAAATGATGGGGTCGGAGAAAACTTTCGGAAAGTTGAACCCCGATAGCTATCGCGGGTTTCCGAAAGTAAAGTCCGAAGTTTTATTCTTTTTATCGCAACAATATTTTTCTTCTCTCACCGACTTTCCAAACACTTTCCTACTTTTATCGTATTAATTAAAGATGATGTCATTCAGTAAGCACATAAAAAACATTAAAGGCAATTCACAGGAGCTTGGTTTCGGAACAAAGATTGTCAATCAATCTGACCGTATGTTGAATAAAGACGGTTCGTTCAATGTGAAGCGTAAAGGATTAAGCCCATTGCAACGCATCAGTGTTTATCATTATATGGTTACAATCAAGTGGACACACTTTTTATTAATCATCATCAGCTCTTTTATTTTTATCAATTTAATTTTCTCAGCGTTTTATTTATTTGTTGGAATTGAAAACCTCAACGGTATGATAGCGCATAATAAAACAGAAGAGTTTTTCGAAGCATTTTTTTTCAGTGCGCAAACTTTTACCACAGTTGGTTATGGCAGAATAAATCCCACAGGTGTTACTGAAAGTGGTGTTGCATCGCTTGAGGCATTAGTGGGTTTGTTGTTTTTTGCTGTAGCCACGGGCTTAATGTACGGACGTTTTTCGCGCCCTGTAGCAAAATTCAGTTTCAGTGAAAATATGATTGTGGCTCCGTATAAAGACATCACTGCTTTGCAATATCGCGTGGCAAATCGTTTAAGCCACCAGTTGATTGATGTAGAAGCGCAAATCAGTTTTTCAATCATCCAGGAAATTAACGGTAACCGTGTACGCAAGTTTTATTTTCTGCCTTTAGAGTTAAGCAAGGTTGCTTTCTTTCCAACAAGCTGGACAATAAATCATCCCATAGATATAAAAAGTCCTTTATGGGGATTAAGCGAAGATGATTTAACAGCAGGCGAAGCGGAGTTTTTGCTTTTGATGAAAGCGTATGATGAAAACTTTTCGCAGATGGTAAACATCCGTTCATCATACACACATCGTGAAGTAATTTGGGGAGCAAAATGGCAAAGCATGTTAGGCGAACCCGAAGATGGAAAAGTAGTTCTATTGATGGATAAAATCGGTGCTTATGAACGCGTTCCGTTACCAGAACTTAATATACAGGTCGAAGACGATGAAGCAGATATACAACAGACCCAAGCAAAACAAATGCGCCAGCCTGGTGTAAAACCCCAAGCCAGGTAGGAACATTATAAAGCAATGTAAATACGCCCAACAGGAATTGCATCATCACCACAGCAAGACCTATATTCAAAGCGTTAATTTGTTGCCAGGATAAATTCCATGCTGAATTTTTTCTTTTCATCCACAGATAACATACCATCAAAAATAAAATGATTGCAGTAGTGCGATGTATAAATTGAACAGAGGCTAAATTGTAAAATAAACTACTGATGCCATCTTTTGCATAAGCATACGTTACCGATTCGGCAATCCATTCATCGCCCATCTTAGGCCATGTATTGTAAACGTGACCGGCCTTTAATCCTGCTACAAATGCTCCGTATATTATTTGGATGAAAAGAACTACAAGAAGTGTGATTGAGAAATTTTGAATTTTGAATTTTGAATTTTGAATTTTGAATTCATTTCCAATCTCTAACTTCTTCCTTCCATTTTCGAACATCAAATCCAAAGCCACCCAAAATATATAAGCGAAGGTTGTAAACGCACAAATTAAATGCGCTGCTAAAGCAAAATGACTTACGTACGGCTTGTCTTGCAAACCTGTGAAAACCATTAGCCAGCCAATTGTTCCAAGCAAAGCACCGAGGGAGAAAATTGTAATCAACTTTGGCAGAAGAATTTTATCAACCCATTTCTTTCTCAGAAAATAAAGGAATGGAATAAGAAAAACCAGGCTGATAAATCTCCCAATTAAGCGATGTAAATATTCCCACCAATAAATGCCTTTAAAATCTTCAACAGTAAAATTTGAATTGATAAGCTTGTATTGCGGTGATTGCTGATACTTGTAAAACTCCTGCTGCCACTGCGTTTCATTAAGTGGAGGTAATGTTCCTGTAACCACTTTCCATTCTGTTATTGAAAGTCCGCTGCCAGTTAAACGCGTGATGCCACCAATAATCACCATCAAAAAAATGAGCAGGCATCCAGTAAGGAGCCAGTAAATTATTATTCGTCTTGCTTTGTTATTCATACAACTTATTTCTTTTTCATCAACTCGGCAATCGCCCTCAAATTATCATCATCTGTTTTTTCAAATGCAGTAATAATGTTTTCTCGTTCCTTTTCAGTTTTATTTTGACTGAGTTTGTATTTGCCTTCAATTTTATTTACCACAATTTCAAAACCCTTAATTCCATGCAACGAACCCATTTTATATTTTTCATCCAACTCTTTAAACTGATTTAAATAATCTGCTTCAAAACTTAAAATTGTTTTTTCCAACAATTGAAGCATTGCTTCATCACCTTCAACAAATTTTGGAATTCCATAACAATGTACTGCAACAAAATTCCAGGTTGGAACGTTTTGTTTTTTCTCATAAAATTTTGGTGAGATGTAAGCGTGAGGTTCAGAGAAAATTATCAGCACTTCACTTCCATCAAAATATTTCCACTGTTCATTTGCGAATGCCATGTGAGAAGTTAGAATTACATCATCACCACGCTCTTCAATCACAAAAGGTAAATGTGTTGCGATTGGCAGACCATTTTTTGTGTTTACCACAATACCAAAATTATACTGCTGCATAAATGCAACTATCTTTTGTTTGTCTTCTTCTCGAAAATGATTTGGGATATACATGAGGGTTTGAAGTTTGTGGTTGAGATTCTAAAAAACTATGCTGTTAAGGTGTGAAGAAAAATTACTAAAGAGAGGCAAATACCAAACTTGCATTAATATCTTCTTTCTCAAGAAAAGGATATGCTGCGAGAATATTTTCAGTTGATTCTCCCGCAGCTATAAATTCTAAAATTGTTTTTACAGTAATTCGCATTCCCCTGATAGTTGGCTTTCCATTACATACATCAGGAACAATTGTTATTCTTTTTAAAAGTTCACTTTTCATCATGATTAATTTTAATGCAAAGATAATTTATTAAGCCGTCACTACCACTACTATTCCTTAACTTCCCTAATCACAATCTGCGCTGTATTACGTGTGCGTTGCTCTAAAAGTATTTCTCTGTCTTTTGTTAACTTGTCTAAGGTAAACTGATTGTAATGTCTTATTGTATAAAGCAATAAATCATCATTATATAAAACGCGATATTCCTTTTTTAACTCATCCAATAAACTCTGCAATGTGAATTCATCATTATCAATACAAACAGAAAAACTGATTGCAGAGTTTTGCATCAGGTTTATTTTCACTCCTGCATTTGCAAACACTCCGAAAATTTTACTCAAGCTTTCTTCAGCTATAAATGAAAAATCTTTGGCAGCAATACTGATAAGAACCTGGTTAGATTTAAAAATGTAAGAGGGAATAAGAGGTTTGGTCTGCAAATCCCTGCCGATAACAGTTCCTGCACTATCAGGTTTGATAAACGATTTTACATAAAGCGGAATATTTTTATTCTCAATCGGCTTTATTGTTTTGGGATGGATTACTGATGCACCGAAATAAGCCAATTCTATTGCATCATTATAACTTATCTGTTCCAGCTTCTGCGCATCTTCAAAAAGTTTCGGGTCGGCATTAAGCACTCCTGCAACATCTTTCCAGATGGTAACTGATTCGGCATTTAAACAATATGCAAAAATGGACGCTGTGTAATCACTTCCTTCGCGGCCAAGTGTAGTAGTGTAATTTTCAGAAGTTCCGCCAATAAAACCTTGCACGATTGCAATCTTATTTTCTCCATTTGTTGCTCCGGGAATAATTTCATTGATGAGTTTTTTTGTCAGTTCCCAATCAACATTTCCTGAACGGTAGTGATTATCAGTTTGAATACAACTGCGCGCATCAATCCATTTGTTTTTTATTCCGTTGTCATTAAGATAAGCGCTTATAATAGTAGTTGAAACCAATTCACCAATAGATACAATTTGGTCATAAACAAATCCATAATTACGTGGCTGCTCTTCGAGCACCCATTCAATTTCTACAAAGAGATTATTCACTGTCGTATGAACTTCGTGACTAGCTTTGAAAAGCTTTTTCATAATGTCATGATGATAATTTTTTACATCATCAAGACATTTAATGGCATCATCATTTTTGTAATAATATGCATTCACCACTTTTTCTAATCCATTAGTGGTTTTGCCCATAGCCGAAATCACAACCACTAATTTTTCACCATCATATTTTTTAATGATGGAAGCAATATTTTTAACAGCATCAGCATCTTTAACAGAAGCACCACCGAATTTGAAAACCTTCATAATTGTTTTTAAAAAATCGAGCGCGAAAGTAATTTTTAAAAAGGAAAAGAGAAGTTGTGAAAAACTTAAAAGTTCTAAAGATTCCTATCCATCAACCTATAATAACAAAGAAAAACAATTGAAAGAATTGCCGAAACAGGAAGTTCAATGTAACTCACATCATCAATCATAGTGCGTACTATTTCATTCACAATAAAAATGATTACAAAAAGAATTACTCCCCATTTTTTCATAAACCAAACTCCAACGAGTGAAATAAAACGCAATGAAATGATGGAACCCAATAAAGCAGGATATCCAATTCCTAATTGTTTAATGAATGGAGAAAAAATATTCGGGAATGAAATTGCGATGCCAACATATCCAATGATACAAACTATGGAAAGTAATGTAGGGCGTTTTTGTGTTTTCGTCATTGCGAGGTACGAAGCAATCTGTTGATGGTGAGTAGTTATATGTTGCAGTCTAAATCGTAAATAGTAAAGCCCTTCGCTCACCCCGACCCTAAAGGGCGCAACCGCACAAATCGTACTTCGTAAATCCAAAATCGTAAATCAATCAACTACTTCTAATCGCTTCCACAGGGTCCAATTGCGATGCAGTGTAAGCAGGAATAAATCCACTTATAATTCCTATTTGTATTGAAATAGTTATTGCCAAAACAATATTTGCAAGTGTAAGGTCAACAGGAAACGGCAGCACATCTGCACTTTTGAGAAGTTCTGTTCCTCCGTAAACAAGCAATAAACCTATAGTGCCACCAAGTAAACACAACAGCACTCCTTCAAATAAAAATTGAAGAAGTATAAAATAATTTTTTGCACCCAATGACTTTTGAATACCTATTAAGTTGGTTCGTTCTTTTACCGAAACGAATAAAATATTTGCGATGCCGAAGCCTCCGACAAGAATTGAAAACCCACCGATAATCCAACCTGTAATATTCAACACATCAAAAATTCCTGTTACACTTTGTATGAGCATTTTCGATTCGTTAAGCGCAAAGTTATCATCGTCAAGCGGACGCAACCTGCGCACAGAGCGCATTGCAAGGCGAAGCTCTTCAACCAGTTCATCATTTGTAGTGCCATCTTTTCCTTTTGCATAAATAAAAGGCTGCACTCGCTCTGATTTCAGGTCAACAATATTGCGTCCGAAATTTATCGGAGCCAATACAAGGTTATCATAATTATCACCCATTGCATTTTCGCCAGTTTTTTTGAACACACCTATAATAGTGAGTTTGCGTCCGCGCGCTGTGATTTGTTTTTCAATAGGGTCGGTAAACGGAAAAAGTTGCTGAGCAATGTCGTGCCCGATAATGCAAACTGCGCGACCTGCATCCGATTCAATATCGGTAAAATATCTTCCGTTAGTTAACTCAAATGCACTTACTAAATTGAAATCGTGCGAAGCAAAAACAAGAGCACAGCCTTCAATATTGTAGCTCTTATATTTTATAGTTTGGTCATTTGAAACAGCCTGAAAAACAAATGCTTTAAAATTAGTGGTGCGCAATTTCAACTCTTCCACTTCTTTTAAATTGGGCAATGGACGCTTGTAATAATTCCACCACGCATAATTGGGGTCGGTAAAAGTCCAGGGCCATTTTTGAATGTAAAGTGTATTGTCACCAAGTGATTTAATGCTGTCGCTGATGCTTTTTTGCAATGCATCAACAAAAGTAAAAACAGCAATGATGGCAAAGATGCCAATGCTCACACCTAACAACGAAAGAAAAGTGCGCAGCTTATTTACACGCATGGCATGTAATGCAAATTGTAAACTTTCATTAAAGAGTTTTAGAAAAAGCATTTTTCAATTTGATGATGTGTTGATTTGATAATTTGATAATGCAACTGTGCGGCTGTGCCCGTTAGGGTAAGGGTGAGCTTTAGCCATTTTAGATTTGACAAATGTAATAGGTTATTGTTACAGCAGGTGATTTGTTATGAGCGAAAAGAATAATTGATTTTAATTTATCATGGAATTAGCTGCAATAATTCACCTAATTCTTTATCTGAAATATTTTCTTTTTCAGACTTATCAAAAATGGTAAGTAAATAAACGGTTGATTCAATTATTTGTAAACAAGTGATTACTCTTCCTCCTCCTGATTTGCCTTTCCCTTTTGATGCAATTGCTATCCTGATTTTAAAACAGTGATTGCCTAAAGAATCACCTTGACCCGGTTCACTCTTTAAACTTTGAACAAGATTAATAAACTCCTTCTTCAGCGAAGGGTATTTTTTAACTAACCGCTTTAATTCCTTTTCAAATTTGGGAATGGACTTAACTTTATAACTCATCGAATAACTCTTCAGCGTTGCGGGCTTTTAATTTTCCTTTTTTAATCAGTTTCATTTCTTCAACTGCTTCCTTAACATCTTCCAGAATTTTTGCTTTATAAGGTGTTAGTTCTTTTGCTTTTACGTAAGGCAAGCTGTTCAGCACATCCATGAGTGATGCTGCATTATTGTCTTTTATATCAAGAAGTACTTTCATTTGATTCGTGAAATTATTTTTACAAAGATAGAATCATTTAAGTTTTAAAACTTCACCTTAGAATTTATATGAATATCTTTAACCCAAAATCCAAACTTTGATGAGTAGTATAAAACCTCACATCAATGAAAAAAATTTACATCATCGTTTCAATTCTTTTTCTGATTTTTTCAGTTGAAAAATCTGATGCACAAATAACAGGTGACACTGCTGTTTGTGCCGGAAATATTTACACCTATACAGCAAACGTTACCGGTGCTGCAACATATCAATGGACAACTCCCGCTGGCTGGTACAATTTGCAGGGACAGGTCACTTCAACAATAACAGTTAATTGTAATGTAAATGATGGTGATGTTTGTGTTGAAGGTTTTGATTCGGTTGGGATTTCGCTTGGCTCACAATGTTTAACCACTCATTGGGGAGGTGGTGGGCAAGGCTGGGATGTGCAACCGAGTACGTTTACATTTTGCCCTAGCATTTGGCAAAACAATTTTAATCCATTGCAATCAATTCAAATTAGTCTTAATGGTACTGGAGGAACCTGTGGGAATTGCGGAGGGCTAACAAATTCTAATCTTGCCTATTGTGTTTATAATGGCAATACTTTTATAGGCTATCCTAACGGTATTCCCTTTGCATTTTACGCACCCGGTTACCCAAATACAATTAATTGGCATGTCGAATATGTTGATACATCCAATGGACTAAACCTACCCTATGCTGTTATTATTCATAGTGGTTGTGGAGGTTCGGGGAATAACAGCATACAAGGTACAGCATTAGACAATTTGCCTTCAATTGTTTGTTCTCCTTATATCCCGTGTATAGGTTCTTATCTTGCATTTGACTGTTTTAATTGTTTTGGGTTCAGTGCTGGATATACAATTATTTCTGGATTGGCATTAAATCCTAATCCTCCTTACTATGCAATTGTTACCTCAAACACATGGAATGTGTATTGTGAACCTACGATGTCAAACGGATGCCCTGGCATCCCGACAGGGATTAATGGAACAGCTGTAAATTGTAGCACACCCATAATTGGAGATTCAATAGTTTGCCCCAGCTACAGATATACATATTCTCATCCCATTCAAAGCGGATATAATGGAAACTGGATAGTACCCGTAGGGTGGTACGATGTTACAGGACAAGGCACATCAACTTTATCAGCCACCTGCAACACAAATGTTGGAAATGTGGGTTTTGTAATACGTCAAAACGGATATACGATTGATACTATTTATAAAGTAATTAATTTTAGTGAGGTACAAGGTTGGAACGTTCAACCAAATGTTATTCAAAGATGTAATTCAGACAGCACTCCCTTCACAGCACAAGTAACAACCAATGGAACAGGCGGTGGTGGTTCGTGTCCAATTGGTTGCGGCAATGGTGTTCAGCATCCAAATATTATTTATGGAATTTATAATGCTGTTTGGCCAAATGGTACTTTTGTTGGAGTGGCTGATAGTATTGACCAAATAAATTTTCCGGGCTATGTAACGAATTATTACGTTTATGAAATTGATACAACTAATGGAGCAAATCCTCTGCAAGCAATTTTAATTTCCGGTGGTTGTAATGTGGGAACCATTAACAACATTATTTCTCTTGACACCATTTCTTCAACACTAACAATCATCTCATCCGCTCCATCAGTTTGCATTGACAGCAGCATCACTATTTATATCACAAGCGGCATTATAAATCCGCAATGGACTGTTGCAGGTGGAATTATTTTAAACAACAACATAAGCAGTATTGATGTACAACCAACAAGTTTTCAATGCACAGCTTTTGTTTCGGGAATGGATTCTGTAACAGGCTGCACCACTTCGGGAAATTATGCGTTAACAGTTAATTCGTGCAATACTATTTCATTTACCGGTGATAGTGTGGTCTGTGCCGGTTACACATACACTTACAATGCTACAATACCTCATGGAACAACTTACACCTGGACATTGCCAAACGGCTGGTACGATGTAAGCGGACAAAACACTTCTCAATTAATTGCAACTGCAAATTCAAATTCAGGATTGATTTCTGTTACGGCTTTTGATTCAACAGGATATTTAATTGCATCAACTTCTTTTAATGTTGATTTTAAATTTTGCAGAAACAAAAATGTTTTGCCACCAGTTTATAAAACCTGCAAGACAGATTCATTTGCAGCAAATGTGAATGTTGGTTCATTGGGAACAGGCAGTTGCCAATTAGGCTGTGGCAATGGCATTCAACATGCAAACATTGAATCTGCGACTTACGATGATGTGTGGCCCAGTGGAAATTTTAAAGGATTTGTTGATGGAAGTTTAAGTATCAGTCCTGTTACGTCAACAGGAAATTTATATGTCTATCAGGTTGACTATACCAACGGAACAAATCCTGCCAATGCAATTTTAATTGAAGGAGGTTGCGGCACTTGTGTCTTCAATAATGTGATTGCAATTGATACGTTGCCTCTTTCAACAGCAATCAATGCTACTCCAACAATTGCATGTGTAGGTGATACAATTATTATCAGTGACACAAACAATTTTCAAAATCCGAATTGGATAAACGCAAACAATTTGAACGTACTGAATTCAAATTCGAATCCTGCTTATGCAATTGTAACGGGAGTAAATCCAACTCTTGATTTTAATGCCATTGATTCCATAAGTGGTTGCGCTGTTATTTCAAATTACCAGATGAATAATGAAACTTGTTTTTACCCGGTTGCATCATTTCAATCGAACAAAACATCTTTTTGTGAGAAACAATATGTTGACTTTTTTGATATGACTTCAAACAATCCAACTTCATGGCAATGGACATTCACCGGAGGAGTTCCGTCATCATCCACTTTGCAAAACCCTGATTCTATTTACTATGCTTTACCAGGAATGTATGATGTAGAATTGATTACCTGCAACAGTTACAATTGCGATACACTTTTGTTAAGTAATTACATCCAGGAATATCCTTCACCACCAACACCTGTAATTACAGCCAATAGCGGAGTATTGTATTCGACACCTGCTGTTGGTTATGCATGGTATTCAACATCCAATCCAACGGTGATTCTTTCAACGGATTCATTTTATGTACTAACAATGACAGGTGATTTTTTTGTGATAATTACTGATAGCAATGGTTGTAATGCAAGTTCAGGGGTTATTTCAAACACCGGTTTACAACAACTTTTTTCAGAAGATGATTTTACAATTACAGAATTATCGCAATCGGTTTTTGAATTGAACTTGAAAAGTAAAATTGCTGATGCAGTTGCAACACTGTCTGATGGCCAGGGAAAAATTTTAATAAGTAAAAATGTAAAATCACAAATTCAATTTGACTTGCGTAATTATTCAAAAGGAATTTATTTTTTGAAAATTCAAATTGGGAATAAAATTTATACTAAGAAGTTGATGGTAATGTGAAACCTCAAACATAAATCTCACCAATCATAAACAATTTTGCCTTGCCACTAATGAGCACTCTATCACCAGCCAATTCACAAATTAAATCACCACCACGCTTGCTGATTTGCTTTGCAATTAATTTTTTCTTGCCGAGTTTTTCTGCCCAGTAAGGAGTGAAAATAGTATGGGCAGAACCCGTTACAGGGTCTTCGTTAATACCTGATGCAGGAAAAAAACATCGTGATACAAAATCAACCTCATCGCCTTTGGCAGTAGTAATTACGCCATGTTTCGAAATTGTTTTCAGCGCAGCAAAATCAGGATTAAGATTTTCAATTTCTTTTTGTGAATTAAAAATTGCAAGCAAATTATCAATACACCAATACAATTCAATTGGTGACTGGCCTAACGCTTTTGCAACATCTTCTTTTAACTTTGTAGGTATGCGACCGTTAACAGGAAAATTAAGCGTAAGCATATCATTATCCTTGGTTACACTTAGCAATCCGCTCAATGATTGAAACTCAATTTTGCTTCCTTCAAATCCCAAATGATTAAAAATAACATAAGCTGAGGCAAGTGTTGCATGCCCGCATAATTTAACTTCATTAGTTGGTGTAAACCAGCGAATACGGTAACCGTTATTTTCTTTCACTAAAAATGCTGTTTCAGAAAGATTGTTTTCTGCGCCAATCTGTTGCATCAGTCCGTCATCTAACCAATGGTCTAAAGGCACAACGGCAGCGGGGTTTCCGCCAAACAGTTTATCTGTAAATGCATCAACCTGGTATTGTTTTAATGTGGGCATTTGAAAAATAATTTTAAACTGATGCAAGATTAATGATTCTTTTTATGTGAGAATGGTTTATGTGGAAGACTGTCTGATAAATTCATTTCGTCCAAGATTATATGCTGTCGTTTTTCCTTTCTCAAAATTTAACTTACTTGCACACTCCCCTTTTATCCCTAATTTTGTTGCAGATTATGCCTGTTATAATTGTTATTCAAGGATTCAGATTTTACTTCTTTAGCAATGAAAATAATGAACCTCCTCATATTCATGTTAAAAAAGCAGGCTGTGTTGCCAAGTTTTGGTTGTTACCTGATGTAAAATTGAGTGAAGTCTATGGATACAAAACTCAGGAACTGAGAAAAGCGTGGCAATTAGTAGAAGAAAACAAAGAACTCTTTATCGAAAAATGGAATGAATACTTTAACCGATTCTGAAATAAAAAAAGCAATCAGCGAAGCAAAAAAAAACAGTTTGCCTAAGCAGTTGTATGTTGTAGATTTAGTCTTTGACCACAAGCACAAATTATTTACGGTGTGTTTGAAAAACGGCTATAAGTTTGTTTTCGGAATCAATGAATTTAAAAGATTAAAAAATGCGCAGCCTCGTAATTTAGAAAATTACGAACTCATTGCAGGAGGTGTTGGAATTCACTGGCCTGATTTAGATGAGGACTTATCAGTAAAAGGTTTTATCAAAGAGCACATTAAGAAAACAAAAAATTTTATCAGGAAGAATGAAGTGTTAGTTTCATGATTGAGAAGAAACTGTAAACCCCAAACCATTTTTCCTTCTTGCGCAATGCCTTTTATTTCTCTAACATTGCAACCGTTTTTCATAAGGCTTTAATGCACTCCTCCAAAAGAATTAATTCAGCACTTATTTCAGTTTATCACAAACACGGCTTAGCCCCTGTAATTGAGGCTTTGCATGCTCTCGGTATAACTTTATATGCTACAGGCGGTACGCAAACTTTTATCGAAGCCATGAAAATTCCTGTGGTGCCCGTTGAAGATTTGACATCTTATCCTTCGATACTTGGCGGCAGGGTTAAAACATTGCATCCGAAAATTTTTGGAGGAATATTGAGCAGAAGAGAAAATGCAGAAGATGTTGCACAAATTGAAGAGTACGAAATACCTGAATTGGATTTGGTGATTGTTGATTTATATCCTTTTGAAGACACCGTTAAAAGTTTTGCAGATGCCAACTCCCTCTCCCCGTCCGAACCGGCACGGGTGGGCTTGGTAGAGGGCAGGGGTGAGATGACAAAAGACATCGAAGCTACAATCATTGAAAAGATTGACATTGGCGGCATTTCATTAATTCGTGCTGCAGCAAAAAATTATAGTGACGTGGTGATTATTCCTTCGTTGAATGATTATAGTTGGTTGCTGAATGTTCTTAAAGAACAAAAAGGTGAAACGACATTAGAGCAGCGTAAAAAGCAGGCAGCCAAAGCATTTGCAGTTTCATCGCATTATGATACTGCAATTTTTAATTGGTTCAGAACAGATGAAAATTATTTCAAGCAAAGTATAATGCAGTCCATGCCTTTGCGTTATGGTGAGAATCCTCATCAGGAAGGGAAATATTTTGGCAACCTCGATGAGATTTTTGAAAAGTTAAGCGGCAAAGAATTATCCTACAATAATCTTCTTGATATTGATTCAGCAGTTGCATTGATGATAGAATTTAACGAACCCACTTTTGCAATTCTTAAACACAACAACGCTTGCGGATGTGCATCACGACCTGTTCTTGTTGATGCATGGAAAGCAGCGTTAGCAGCCGACCCTGTAAGTGCATTCGGGGGTGTAATTGTCACGAATAAAAAAGTGAGCGTGAAGGAAGCTGCAGAAATAAATCAATTGTTTTTTGAAGTGCTTATCGCTCCCAATTTTGAAGATGCTGCTGTTGAATTATTAAAAGAAAAAAAGAATCGCATCCTGCTAAAGCAGAAAAATTTTAAATATCCTTCAAAGCAATTCCGTACAATTTTAAACGGAGTTTTAGAGCAAGACAGAGATAGTAAAACTGAAAGTGCAGGTGAGATGAAAGTGGTGACAGCAATTGCACCAACATCGGAAGAATTAGATAATCTTGCATTCGCAATGAAAATTTGCAAGCACAGCAAATCGAATACGATTGTTTTGGTAAAGGATAAAATGTTGATTGGAAGCGGTGTCGGAATGACTTCGCGCGTTGATGCATTAAAACATGCCATTGAGAAGTCATCCCGAAGCATCGGGATTGGTTTGGATTTGAATGGCGCAGTTATGGCAAGCGATGCATTTTTCCCGTTTCCTGATTGCGTGGAGATTGCTCA
>JBDTRM010000165.1:0-53469 GCA_039931675.1 Bacteroidia bacterium
AAACTAATGAACTATGAAAAATGAAAGCAATATGCGTTGGTCGGGGGTTTACTTTACAGCAGCGGTGTAAACCAATGCGCTAACGTAGATTCAAAAATGGAATTCGCTCACCGTGGAGGAGCAAAACTTACAACTGATGAAAAACAAAATATAATAGCCTTCTTAAAAACAATGACCGACTCAGTATTTATTACTAATCCCGAATACAGTGATCCTTTTATTAGCAGATAAAATTCAAATCTTCTTATCAATCTATTATTCCTTGCCTTTCAGAAACAAGTAATGTTGTCAACAAAAAAACCCATCACACGCAGCAATGGGTTTTTACTTTTTCTTGTATTTGTCTTTACCTTATAAGTGTAACGGTTCCTCTCTTCTCTAAAATCTTACCGTTAGCACCTTTCACTTTTACATGATATACATATACGCCTAAAGGTGAAGGCTGTCCATCAAACGTACCATCCCAGCCTTTATCAGGGTCGTTACTTTCAAATATCGTTTGACCCCAGCGGTTAAACACCTGCATCTGAAACGACTCTTTCAAAATGTAAATCATATAAGGATGGAAAGTTGCATTCAACCCGTCAGGAGTAAAGCCGCTTGGTAAATATAAATGTGGTTCCTGCACGGCACATGCCTCGTTCGATTCACTCTTCTCTTCAAAACCATAGAAATTACCCGGTCCTTCAACAGCTTCAACAAGATAGCAGAACTCTCCTGTGCCATCAATAAAGGCGGCAATGTTATCATAATAAGAACCCGTGCCTGCGCCCACAGTTGCAATAGGAGCAGCAGTCCACACACCACCATAATAACGGTAAATGTTATACAAAGCTACTTGTCCACTCCACTCTTCATAAGCATTCCACTCTAACTTATTGATGAGGTTTTCAAACGGTGTTGCTTTAAGCAATATGGTACGTCCTATATTGCTTTCCTGCACATCTTTATCACAAGTGCTTACATCAATTACTTTATAATAATAACTGGTTGAATCAGTAGAGGCAGTATAGTCTGTAAAGGCGATGTTCGGATTTCCGGTAAATACTATATCCTGTAAATAAGAATAAGAGATGCCGTTATTATCACTGCGCACTAATTTGAAACGTGAAAGATCAGCGGCAGTATCCACATAACATTCAATGAGCACCTCATCACGCGATACCACAGTAACACGCTTGAGATAAGTAAACTCAGGCATTATGATCACATCAGCCACTACGCATGCTTCGTTAGAAGAAGCCCTCCGGTTAGGAAAATCTCCAACAGCCTGCACATAGTAACAATAAGAAGTATCCTTCTTTACACCCTGGTGTGAATAAGTAAGCATGCCTGCACCAACGTTAGCGAGCAAAGAATAAGGAGCGCTATTTTCACTCATGAAAATATTGTAAGAAGCAAGGCCACCTTGCATATTGATGTAACTGTTCCATTTAAGATTTATGGCAGCATTACACTTGTCAAGCGTGTCAGTAAGGTGAATTGTATTATGCGGAGTTCCCAGCGGGGCAATGTTATCACAACTATCGTAAGCTGCAATGTTATAATTCTCAATTACGTTATTTGCATTTGATGCTGCATATAAATAAGAAAGTGAACTTATTCCTGTAACATTTGCAATTGAATCCCATGAAGCGCCATTAAACAAATAAATAATATAACCCACAGCATCACCGGATGTGTTTTGCAACCATGATACAGTAACTTGTCCCGTACCCGGATTTACACTTACAGTATCAAGCAAGGTTAATGCGGGCGGGGTATTGTCGTTAAAAATATCGCCATCAATGCTTGATACAGAAATACAACCTAATGCATCTCCGATTTCCACCCGGTATCTGATGGTGTCGCTGCAAAGATTTATAGTATCGAGATAAGTTAAAGCGGCAGTGGAATCAAGATATGTCCATGTTCCTGTAGGATGTTCCTTATAGATTTTATAATACAAATCAGATGTAGGAAGCAAAGGCGTATGCACCTCATTCCACTGCAGGTTTGCAACACTGTTGCCGGCAATTGCTGTAACGTTTAATTTAATGGCGTGCAATGTATCGGAAGGTGCAGAGTATTGAACACCGCAATTGGTGCGGCTTTCCACATAGTAATATACATTGGTGTTATTAGCATTAGCCCCTGTGTGCAAATAAGAAGTAGTAAAATAATTAAAGAGGCTATCCACTTCATTATAAGGACCACCTACAGATGTGCTGTAAAATATATGATAGCTGCTGAATGAAAGACCGGTGTCAACAGGTGCTATCCACGTAAGTGTAACTTGCCCGGTAGGATCAATTGCCACACAACGCAAATCAGGTGCATCAGGAACAGTATTGTCAATAAACAAATCAGCATCAATAGTAGAACGCGATTCACAACCTAAAGCATCAGCAATGCCTACCTGGTAATGAACCGAATCATAGCAAATCACTATAGGTTCCTGCCAGGTGGTTGCCTGTGTTGAGTCAACGATGCTCCATGAACTTGCAGGATATTCTTTATAAATATGATACCATCCGCTTGAGGTGGGCAAATTAGGATTATGAATAGCATTCCAGTTTAAAGTTGCCGTATTCAAACCTCCGGGATTAGTAACATCTAATACCATAGCCTGCAAGGTATCAGAATCAAAAGAGTATTGAACTCCACAGCCTGTGCGCGTTCTGATAGTATAGAACAAAGGACCGCTGTAAGCATTTGCACCGCCATCAGTGTATGATCCTAAGTTGTAATTGAATAGACTGTCAACTATTGTAAATGGTCCTGCAGCGCTGTTTGATTTATAGATGTGATAGCTGTTATAATCCAATCCTGTGTCAACAGGCAATTCCCATGATAGTGTGATGGTACCATTAGCATTTACATTTATACATCGCAACTGAGGAGCATCAGGTACAGAATTATCAATAAAAGTTGCACCATCAATTGTTGAAACAGAAGTACAAATTAAAGCATCATCCATTTCAACACGATAATTAATCGAGTCAATACAAACAGGATTGGTATCCACATAATTTAATGAGGAAGTAACGCCAATCCAGTTCCAGTTACCTGCCGGATATTCTTTATATATTTTATAAGAACCACTTGCGGTAGGAAGCAACGGATTACGTATTGGATTCCAACTCAGGTTGGCAATATTACCGCCAGTAGGATTTGTAACGTTTAAGCGTATAGCCTGTATGGTATCCGAGTAAGTAGAATACTGCACACCACAACCTGTGCGTGTTTGAATGGTATAGAAAACATCGCCCGTGTAAGCATTAGCAGTTGTGTGAGTATAATTTGACTGGTTGTAATTAAATGTACTGTCTATTTCTGCAAATGGTCCTGCCGCATTGGTTGCATAATACAAGTGATAAGAATTGTAATCCATTCCTGTGTCAACCGGTAACGACCAGCTAAGATTAACTGAACCGTCTGCATTAACTGAAATACAACGCAACTCAGGCGCATCGGGAATAGAGTTATCAATAAACGTAGCGCCATCAATTGTACTTACAGAAGTACAAACCGAAGCATCATCCATTTCAACACGATAATTGATGGAGTCAATACAAACAGGATTGGTATCAATATAGTTTAATGAGGAGGTAACACCAATCCAGGTCCAGTTACCAGCCGGGTATTCTTTATATATTTTATAAGAACCGCTTGCCGATGGAAGCAATGGATTATGTATCGGGTTCCAACTCAGGTTAGCAATATTACCGCCTGAAGGATTAGTAACGTTTAACAATATAGCCTGTATGGTATCAGAACCTGCTGAATATTGAACACCACAACCCGTGCGCGTTTTAATGGTATAAAAAACAGGGCCTGCATAAGCATTAGCTGTTGCATGCGTATATAAATTCTGGCTATAATTAAAACTGCTGTCAATTTCAGTAAATGGTCCCCCGGCATTAGCAGCATAATACAAATGATAAGAGTTGTAATCCATGCCTGTATCAACAGGTAACGTCCAGCTAAGATTTATAGAGCCATTTGCATTAACTGAAATACATCTCAGTTCAGGAGGATCAGGAATTGTATTATCAACAAAATATTTTCCATCAATAGTTGATTTTGAAATACAGCCCGAAGCATCTGCAATTTCAATTCTGAAATTAATAGAATCGCTGCAAACCACTTTCGGAATATTGATAAAAGTATTGGTAGTGGAATCAACGAGCGTCCATGTTCCGGCAGGATATTCCTGGTAAATCAAATAACGTGGCGATGATGTGGGTAAGAGCGGAGTATGTAATGCATTCCAGTTTAATTGGGCAACGCCACCTACATTGAGCACTGTTAAACGAATGGCCTGTAGCGTATCAGAGTTTATTGAAAATGCATTTCCACATTTACAATAAGTTTGCAAATAATAGTAACGAGGTGAACTCATTATACCGGCATTATTATGAGGATACGCGGTAGTGTTGTAATTAAAAATGCTATCAAGAATAGTAAATGGTCCGCCAGCATTGGTTGCTGAATAAATGTAATATCCGTCAAATGATAAACCTGTGTCAACAGGCGCTACCCAACTTAATGTTACACTTCCGCTGTTATCAGCGACCAGGCAACGCAAAGATGGAGGATCAGGTTGCGTATAATTTTGAAACAATGCTCCGTCAATTGATGAAACAGAAGTACACCCGCTTGAATCACTTATTTCTACACGATAATTCAGGGAATCACTACAAGTTAAAATATTTACAAGATCAATATAGGTGTTAGCGTTAGTGGAGTCAATCAATGTCCAGGTACCAATAGGGTATTCTAAAAAAATATGGTACATACCTGATGAAGAACTAAGCAATGGATTGGTAACAGGATTCCAGTTTAATTGTGCTTGTCCGCCACCAATATTGGTTGCAGTTAAAAATATAGAAGCAACCGTATCGCTCGGATCAGAATAGCGATTCCCTTTGCATAAATCACGGGTGATAATGTAATAGTACTGTGGACCGGCATTTGCCCCTGCGCCCACATGTGTGTAATTACTTTGAGACAAACTAAGCACGCTGTCAATCAAAGTGTATGGACCGGCAAGGTTTGAAGAATGATAAATAAGATATGCATCAAAGGTGCTGAAGGTATCAACAGGTGTATTCCAGTTTAGCGTAACATCACCATTAGGTTGTACCTGTGTACATCTTATTATTGGTGGATTTACCTGCGGAGGCGCAAGCAATACAATCTTTACTGTATTTACAGATATGCCGGGAGCGGGACAATAATCATCATATACCTTGATAATAAATGTGTAAACATTCTCAAAATTAAGACAACCTGTACTATAACCTAAATGATCGCAGGTGGTTTGCCAATAGAGATTTGATACGGTATAAAACGGGGAGGGTGGAGTAGGTGGAGTAGGATTCAGCGTGGCACATGGAGTAATAGGACATCCGGTAGTAGTGCTTGAAAAGCCTGTGCCAAATTCACCTCCCGAAGCATTTAAAATCATTGACTGATAACCACCTGTCCAGGGCTGAATTATTGCCAGTGAACTATCAACATCAGTATCAATACCTGTAAATTCTATCCACACATTTTGTCCGGCATAAACCGTGTCAACAATGGTTGAATTTGCCGGATAATAAATTCCTTTAATATGATCATAAATAGTAACCTGTGGAGGATGATTTGGTGCTGTTGACGGGGGATTAAGAGAAGGACAGGGCAGCAACGCAACTTGTATTTCTCTGAATACCTCTGAAACCAATTGACCGCACTTGTAAGAGCTTACTTTGTTTACTGTTACAAAAACGCCATTTGTATATGAAGTATAAGTTATATCACCTGTTGAAGCATCTAAAACTGCAGCAACGTTAAGCGGGTTAAATGCCGGACCGGGTAGCGGATTGGTATATGAATAACCACCGGTAAATGTAAGTGGAGCAGGATTAGTAGCTGTCCATGCACCGGCTGTCCATTGGTCAAGCGGTTTTTCCCATGAATAAACAAGCGAGTCTAATTCAGGGTCAACAGCGTTATGATTGTAACGGAACGGATAACCTGAACAGATAATTGTATTTGGAGTTTCAACGAATATAGGAGACGAATCGTAACAGGGGTTTGTATTCAAGCCATTATAGGCAAACATCTTAGCACGCAAAGTAAATCCGTCAGAACCTGCACCGGTGAGGTTAGTGATAGCAGCATTGCGACAACAACTCCCCCATGAAAAAATCCATCCTGCTGCTGGCGGAGTTCCGCTAATTGTTATTGGATTTGATTGAAAGATAAATTCCTCTACAGCTCCAGCAGTACTGCCGGTGGCACCTGCACAGGTAATTGGGTTTCCTGAACCAGGGTTGCAAGTTGGAGAGATATCAGTTTGTGAAACTAAGTTCATTGATATGGAAGAAAGGCTGGGATGGTTATGTACATCCAAAGAAACCGGAGGACCAAAAGGAATACCATTGCAATCGCGATAGACTTTCATGAAAAACCGAAACTGCCCGGTTGGCAAGCATTTCCAGGTTATTTCACCACCCATTAAATGGGAAGCGCGTGCATTGGTAATCATTAGTAACAGTGTGAAACAGGCAAGTAGAATTCTTTTCATCGTATCAGTTAACATGGGTTTTCAGGGAGAAAGCAAATATATAAAAATAATAATGACACAGCAGCAATTTATAAATCAATTTGAGGGGGTTGTAATTTTGATATGCTGAGCGTATTCAGTAGGTGTAATAAACACAATAAAAGTTGCAATAAATAATATAGGATAACTTTGTTTCAAATTAAGCGATAACTATTAAAGTTTTTTATGAATCAAACAGGCTACATCCCGGGCGCATGCAATATCGGTAGTGTGGAGGTTCGGTGGCGCAAAGTCTCATTTTACATAGCTTTGGCGGTAGCTGCTGCATTATTTGTTTATAACTTATTGATGCCGTTAAATTATATAAACCTGTGCATTTTATTTTTTACCGCAACAATCACAGCCATAAATTTTCAACAATATCGTAATCGTTTTTGTATCAAGTACGGTTGGTTACATCAATTCAACTTTGGTAAACGTGGAATGAGACAAAATGTTTACGATAAGAAACAGATTGATTTGGACAGAAAAAAGGTAATTGAAATTGTTTTTAAATCATTTTTGTTTGCCGTTTTAATTGTTGTTTCAGTTTACCTGTTACATTCCTAAGCACTACTCATTTGTTCGAATCTGATTTTCGTGCATTTTCAAATTTTTCTTTACGATATTTTTCAAAAGCTTCTCGTGCTTCGGTATCTTTAGGATGTTCCCTCATATTGAAAAACAACCGCACATACTCCGGATCATCTGCATGATTAAAATTCATGATGTCACGTTCGCTAACGGCAGCAAAAAATCCGGCAATACTTCCGATAACAATTAATCGTGCAATTTGCTTTGATGAAAATGAATTTTCATTATCAGCTTGATTTCTTAAATAAAGGATAGCAATTAAACAACAACTGATTGCTGTAATACCTCCAATTAATTGCATGGCATTGCCTTCCCAAATCATCAGCTTAAATAAAATGCCTACGAGTGCCATTGCCAGGCCAATGTTTCCAAGTTTATTTATAAAAATACTTGCAGTGTTTTTGCTTTCTGACGGAATAAATGCTGAAAACATATAACTTATAGCAAGTGTGCTTATACTTATAATCAATAACGTTGCTGCTCCATCCCAATGCATCAGTTTGAAACAAGCGCCTATAACAATAACCAAAATTATTATCGGTTCTGCTTTTACAAGTAGCCTGATCTTTTTTATTTCATTTTCATTCACGATGCTCTGAATTAATTTGCAATCAGCTTTCCATCTGCTGTTGTAGAAGGTTTTATGGAAAATTCAAATAGATTTTAATAGACCTAATTTGCTTTTAATCTGCCAGTCACACTTGCAGAGCAACCCCCATGTGAAACGGTAAGACTGCAAAATGTTGCTGTTATTTTTCCGCCAATTTTCTGCAAATACAGTTTGCCTCCTTGTGGTGTAGATAATATGCTTCCGCTTACGAGAAGTCTTAATCCCACATATCCTGGTCCGCAATTGTTACATGGATAAGCTTCAATATTATATAAACCAGGAGGCGCTTCGGTTACAGTATTAAATGTAAGATCAATATCACTTGATATATTTCCAGCACTTAACTTGTATTGGCCTGATGATGAACTCCCTATACAACTGGTATAGGTCTGGTCAAAAAAGCAATTATTAAAGTTAAGCGTGTTATTAGCCGGGGAGCAGGGCGGGGAGGCAGGAATTATGCTGACTTCAACACTCACTTCTGGCGCAGGGCAACTGCCTGAAAACATTTGCAGTTTATAGATTCCGGCAGCCTCGAATCCAACCGCATTTAAAACAGGGTTTTGTTCAGATGACGAAAAACCGTTAGGCCCTGTCCATACATAACTTAATTCAGACTCTGTACTTGATGCATATAATTTTAAAGTGTCTTGTTCCTCAACAGGGCTATTGCTGATAACTACCGGTACAGCAACTTCTCCACAGTTTAACTTTTTTTTACAGCCAGAAAACAATGTTGTTGCAAAAATTAATAATAGAAAGAATACTTTTTTCATGAGCTTGTTTTAAAAAAATGATCAGAAGCCAAACATAAAAATTAAATCTGTCAAATGCCTTATAATATTTAAGCGGGCTTGATTATAAAATCAAATCAATATCACACACAATGCAAAATTGCAGGGTATAAGAATCAAATTTTTATTAGAAATGCATTAAATGTTATGCAAACTAATTTGCAGTCAACTTTCCATCTGCCGTTGTTGAAACACTGCCATTAGAAACCATCATCCCGCAAAAAGTAACCATTAATTTCCCGCCTGTTTTCTCTACATACAATTGTCCACCCTGTGTGTATAATAGACTGCCACCCCCATGTAAAGTCATAGAGACATGACTTGCATTGCAGTAGTTGCACGGATCATTTTCGATATAATAAATGCCGGGTGTCGGTTCAGAAGCTGTATTGAAATCGAAATAAATATCACCGCTAAAGCTGTATGCGCCTATTGTATAGTGACCTGATGAAACATAACCATTGCAGCTTGTATAAGTATGATCTGAAAAATAATTTACATAGTTAATGGAGTTATTTACTGGTGTGCAGGACGGTTTTACAATTATATCCATCGTTACCTCAGATGATGGACAATCACCTGAGAAGATGATTAATTTATAAGTTCCTGCCGCATCATAAGAGACTCCTTGAATAACAGGATTTTGCACTGTTGATGAAAAATTGTTTGGCCCTGTCCAGTAATAGCCCAACTCTGATGCTGTGGCCGTTGCATATAATTTCAAATCGTCATTTTTCTTTACAGGACTATTGCTTGTAACTACAGGGGCTGCAACATCGCCACAACTCAATTTTTTTTTACAGCTTGAAAATAACGTTGCTCCAAAAATTAATAAGAGGAAGAATATTTTTTTCATGAGAATATATTTAATAAGATGATTAGAAGCCAAACATAAAAATTTATTCTGTGAAACATAGCATGATAATTTTATTAAGAGATATGGCATTTGAATTAAATTAATACTTTCGAAACCTGATTCATGAAAATCAAAAATTAATTATTACTAATTTCAACACACTTATGAAATTTAAATTATTTGCACTTATCAGTGCATTGACCATGTTATTAAATTTTTCTTCTGAGGCTCAATGGACCCAACTTACCATTCCCAACTCAACCGCAAGTTATAGAAGCGCATACTTTAAAAATGCAAACGAAGGTTTTGTTGCCGGTGCAGAACGTATTCGTCATACATTAAATGGTGGTGCTACATGGGATACCATAAGCTATGGAATTTACTGGGCTTATTTAAGTGGATGCATAGTTGAGAATATGCACTTTGTGAGTGCAACTGAAGGTATTGCAAGCGGTTGGAATTTTTGGGACAACTGCGAAATTGTTTTCAAGACTTATGATGGCGGCAATACATGGGATAATATAAAGTGGGGAAATGCAAATGCTGCTTTCGGAACGTATTTGCATGACATGACTTTTGTAAATTCTACTTCAGGAATTTGTGTGGGCGATTTAGGGCACATCATCACAACCAACGATGCAGGTGATACCTGGAGCTATAATAATTCAGGCACATCAAATAATTTATACGGAGTTTATTTTATTGGTAACACAGGTTGGGTTGTGGGCGATCAGATTATTATGAAAACAACTAACATGGGTAGCACTTGGAGTTCTCAAACTTTTACAGGAGAATATTTTCAGGATGTTTATTTCACAAGCACTAACGTGGGGTATGCCGTGGGCGACCACATTTATAAAACTACAGATGGCGGAACAACATGGAATCAAATTCCAACTTCATATAATTTATCATGCAATGATGTGTGGGCTGTGAATGCTGATACTATTTACATTGCTAACAGTGGTAATCTTTTAAAGAGTAACGATGCAGGCGCAACGTGGTTGCAGCAGCCAACTGCACATGATGGTCAAAGTTATTATGGCGTGTGGTTTCTGAATCCGAATTTCGGAATTGCAACTGCTTACGATGGCAATAACGGTTTGGTTTATAAAACAACAACAGGTGGTGACCCTGTTCAACAAAATGATGCAGGCGTTTCTTATATAGATTATTTTTCAAGCACCGCTTGCCAGGGTTTGTTACCTGTGCAATTGCAAATAAAAAATTATGGGCAAGCGACTTTGACTTCTGCAACTATAAACTGGAAAGTAAATGGTGTTGTACAAATACCGTACACATGGAATGGAAATCTTTCATTCGATTCTACTTCGGCTTTGTTTACAATAGGAAGTGCAAATTTTCCTTCAGGTAACGATACAGTTGTTGCGTGGACAACAACTGCAAATGGTAATTCAGATTATATTCATTACAATGATACTGCAAAGATGACGGCAGGTTTTTATCGCCTTAACGGCAATTATACTATTGGAGGAACTAATCCAAACTTTGCAACAATAACTGCCGCTGTTGCGCAACTTAATAATTATGGAACTTGCGGTAATGTAAATTTTAAAATCCGTAACGGAACCTATACGGATGCTGTTACGCTTTCCAATTTTTATAAAACAAATGCAAGTGACAATGTTATTTTTGAATCAGAGAGTGGCGACAGCACGCAAGTAGTTTGGAATGGAAGCGGAATAAAAATTAGTCTGAATACAAAATGCTCCAATGTTACTTTCAGTAAAATAACAGTTGGCAGTAGTAACGATAATTCCATTACGATGAATGATAGTGTGAAAAACATCACTGTAAGTAATTGTATTTTATCAGCATCAGTTTATAACATTGAACATCTGGGATATGCTTGCGATAATATCAACATCACAAATAACTTATTCAGCAGCGGAACTTATGGTGTTGCATTTGCACCAACTCTGGTTGGAATAACAACAAATATTACCATCATTAATAATAATTTCAGTGGGCAAAATGCAACGCCCGTTTATTTAAAAAGTGTAGGAAATTTTATTGTTGACGGAAATAATATTACTACCAATTCATCAGCAGGAGAAGCCCTTCATATCGAATCCTGTCATAATGGTTTTACTGTTTCGAACAATAAAATTATTTCCAACTATGGTTATGTGATGCAGGTAATTAATTGTAACGATACTTTGAATGCAGAGGGTAAATTCATCAACAATTATTTTGCTTCTGTTTTAAATCTGGGTCCTCCCGGTGCAATTCAGATTTCCAATTCCTATTACATGAGTTTTTATAATAATAGTTTTAATGTGGATGCCAATGCTGTAATCAGGATGATTTACCTTGATACATTAAAGCAACAGAAATTCGATTTTGTAAATAATGCCGTTGTTAACCGTCATGCTGCTCCTGTTTTTAAAATTGAAAACGGATTAAGCAGTGTCAATCCTTCCTGGTATGCAAATCTTTTCAAAAACATTTCTCATAATGCTTATGTAAATAATACATTGAATTATACAGGAGCTAATTATTTCGGTTTTCTTGAAACCTACGGAAACGTTAATGATTTGAATGAGTGGAAAAATATTTTTACAACCGAAAGTTCTTCTGTTTATGCCGACCCTCAATTTGCTTCGCTTACTGATTTTCATATTTATCCCAACACATCTAACTATAAATTAAACAAAGCCGGAATTCCGGTTGCAGGAGTTACAACTGATTTGGAAGGCGACAATCGCAACATAACAAAACCAGATATTGGTGCTGATGAATTTGCAACTTCAAACTTAGATGCAGGTGCATTACGTTTTGAAAGGCCAACAAGTTTATGCGCAGGTGCAAATGATTTATACATCAGAATTATCAATTATGGAAATTCAACGCTTACTTCTGCAACATTAAATTATTCTGTTAATGGAATTACGCAACCGACTGCAACATGGAGCGGAAGTCTAACTACAGGTGATTCAACAGCATTTCAATTGCTTGGAAATTATGTTTTCACAAACGGAAATTCTTACATCATAAAAGCATGGACAACTAATCCCAATGGAGGAGGCGATGCAGTTGCAATTAATGATACTATCACTGCAACCTTAACAGCCAAAGGACTTACGGGGGTTTATACCATTGGTGGAGTTGCACCTTCATACACAACAATAACGGCTGCAGTTGCTGATTTGAATTTGAATGGAGTGTGTGGAGCAACAACTTTTAACATCCGACCCGGAACCTATATTGAAGCAGTTACTATCAATGCAATCAGCGGAGCATCAGCATTAAACAACATCACCTTCCAAAGTGAAAATGGGGACAGCAGTTCAGTGATAATTTACCACACAGCCAACTCACCATTTACATTCGACAGTGCTTCATATATCGCAATTCATCAACTCACTTTTGGAAACGGCATTGCACCCAACAGGGGAAACCTGGCTCTTAAAAATAATGCAAATCATATTTCATTTACCCATAATGCATTCAGTAATGCGGGATTTTATACCGGGGTTTCAAACGATGTAAAAAACAGTTCCGACATTTTGGTTGACGGTAATTATTTTTATCAATGCGTAGGAGCCGTTATATTTTCTAATGCAAGTTTCACCAACCTTTCGCATGGGAATGTTTTATCAAACAATGTGATTGAACTATCAGCCGGGGCTGCAATCTATATTAACAAGGCAAATGATATATCAATATTTAACAATAAAATTACAGGTGCTTTCGGCAGTTCAAACTCAGTTGCAATGATTGACGTGCGCAATTGCACAGGCAAGGCAATCATTCAATCTAACCAAATCATTTTCAAAAATAATTTGTTTGGAATTGGATTCACCAATAACACAGGACACTTTTATGATAAGAGTTTGATAGCAAATAATATGGTGAGCATGAAAGGAAATTATTCCTATAGCTGTTTCCTTTTTCAAAATTCGAAATATGTTCAATGCAGCTACAACACAGGTTTGTTAGACAGTACCAATATGTCATATAACAATGTTTTTTATGGTGGAACTTATATGGATGTGAGCAACAATTGTTTTTATAACAAGGCTGGTGGTTACGTTATGGATGGAATAGCGGGTGCTACAAATATTAATTCAGATTACAATAACCTTTACACTACAGGTTCTTTGTATTTTGAAGCAAATGTATCGCCCAATAATTTACAGGGATGGCAGGCATTAACCGGGCAGGAATTACATTCTCTTAATGTTGTTCCTTCTTTTGTTTCATACAATGATTTGCATTTACTGAACGATTATAATTTAGATGCATCTGCAACCTATATAGCAAATGTTACAACCGATGCTGATGGAAATGCACGTAATTTAACGACACCTGATATTGGCGCTGATGAAGTTACAATCACTCCGATTGCAAACGATGCCGGTGTTCGTACAGTTGTAAATCCGGGGCTTGTTTGTTCGGGCAATAATCTGGTACAAGTTGTATTGAAAAATTATGGAAATAATAATTTAACAAGTGCAACAATTCAATGGACTATAAATGGAGTTGCGCAAGCAAATTATTCGTGGAGTGGAAATCTTTCATCAATCTCATTATCATCCCCTATAACAATCGGCTCATATAATTTTAATGCACCTGATTCATTTAATATAGTTGCATGGACAAGCAATCCAAACGGAACGGCTGATAATATTTCGCTGAATGACAGTGCAACACTTAAAGAATTTCGCACACGACTTAACGGTTCATATACGCTTGGCGGAAGCAATCCTGATTATGCAAGTTTTGATGATGCGTTTGCTGCTTTGAAAAGTTACGGAGTTTGCGGACCTGTAATTTTTAATATTCGCAATGGAATTTATAACGGACCTCAAAATGTAATAAATTCTATAACAGGAGCATCATTGATTAATACAATCACGTTTCAATCTGAGTCTTCTGATAGTACGGTTGTTACAATTAATAACGGAGCTTTTGGCAGTTCAACTTTTAATCTAAACGGTGCAGACTTTTTTATTTTTAAGCAGTTAACAATTAACGGAGGTGGCAGCAGCTATTATCCAATCACATTAGATAACGGATGCGATTATAATACAGTTTCGAATTGCGTGATTAATGGATTAGTTTATGTTTATCTAAAATGTAACCATAACCTGATAGCCAACAATATAGTGAATGCTGAAATATTAATTACCGGTACTACGGTTACATCAGGTTATGGGAATACTATAAGTGGTAACACCATAATAAATGACAATGGTATAGTTTGCCAGTTTGAAGATTCGTTGTTGATAGAAAAAAACATCATCATCAATCCCCTTCCTTATATTACCGGAGGTAACTACGGTATAAATTTGCTGGCCTATAATAGTCATTTTAAATGCATAAAAAATCGCATCAGCGGCAATTTCAGTGCAGGAATAAACTTAACACAAGATGGAACGATAAGCGATACAGCCATAGTTGCAAACAATATTGTAGTTGGAGGTAATGTTGGCGGAAGCGGTATTTATATTTCATGCCAATATGTAAAAGTAGTTTACAATACTTTTTTTATTCCTTCAACGAGCAGCGCCTATCCGTGCGAGAATCTTGCTGTAACTTACAATTATGGTGTGGTTGTAAAAAATAATCAGTTTATAACACAAGGATATGGTTGGGCTTATTACTGGGGACAATTAGGCGGTTCAGTGTATGTTGTTTCCGATTACAATAATTATTCCACCGCAGGACCCGACCTTATCAGCGTTGGACTTTCACCACAATATCAAAGCATAGCAGGATTCAATGCTGCTCATCCAACTTACGATGCTAACTCAACCGATGTTGACCCTCAGTTTCCGAATGCATCGTTTTTATATCCGGCAAATCCCGCAGCGCAGGGAACAGGAATTCCGATTGCAGGAGTAACTGATGATATAAACGATTCATTGCGCAGCACAACTAATCCAAATATGGGTGCAATGGAAGTGCCGCCTGTTGTTGTTCATGACTCAATCAATAAAGATATTGCGGTTAAGCTTTTGAATGATACGGTTACAATCGGTAACAATATTATTTCTGTCCAGGTAAATAATAACCGACCATTTACAGCCGATAGTGCATTGCATATTTACGAGGGTGTGATTGACACACTTTATTTTTCTTATTCAGTAAATGGTGCTGCACCTGTTAATGAAACATGGACAGGTTCACTTGCATTGTATGATTCCATCACGTTCAATTTCGCAGCAGCCTACAACGTTCCCAAAGGAAAATTATATCATGTGCATATTGAGGTTCAAATGCCGAATAAGTTTACGGTTATTAATTATAGCAATGATACTTTGACAAAAGATTTAGGAACAAAAATGATTGGTATTTACACTGTTGGCGGATTTAATCCTGATTTTGTAAACCTTGATGAAGCATACACCAGTTTGTATAATATACATGCAGCGGGTGCTGTAACTTTCAGTATTCGACCCGGAGTTGATTCGCTTTTCAGCATTTATCAATACCAGGATTTCATGCCTGTTACCTTCGAAAGTGAAACAGGAAATGCAGCCGATGTGACGATAAAAATTTCTGTTGTTTTTGATTCGTATCACATCAACTTTAAAAATGTAACGCTGAATTGTCTTACCAATACAGGTGCACTTTATAATTATAAAGGTGCAGAATTTATTGGCGGATACTTCACCATTGACAGTTGCATTATTGAAGGATTGAATAGCGACCCGCTTTATGCAAACGGTTTAACATTTGTTCACTCCGATTATGTTTCAGTTACCAATTGTCATTTTAAAAATTTAGATAATGGAGTAAACTTCAGTGATAATCCGTGGTTCGGTTCAAATTATTTTTATGATGGGAGTATAGTGGTTAACAATGTTTTTGATTCTGTTCAAAATTGCATTCATGTTTTGGGAACTATGGCTGATACTGTTTTGATTTCAGGCAACACCATGAACCAACCTGCAATAGGTGTTGACTTTAATCCTGCAAGTTTTTGTGATTGGTTTATCATGGAGAAAAATATTGTTGTGAGTGCAAGTGTTAAATCATTTCAGGCAGGAAATGCATTCGGTGGAAGTGTTTATAGTTTTAATGTGAATAACAATATGCTTGGCGGTTATGTGCAGATACAATACTTTGCTTATGATACGCTTTACTTCAATTATAATTCTGTTTATGGTCCGATGGAAATTCAGGATTGTGCTTATCTGCACATGCGCAATAATTCTATTTACAGTGCAGGAACAAACCGCGCATTTATGTTTTTTCAAAGCAATCCTGTAACATCAATTTACGATTGCGATTACAATAATTACTATTCGCCAAATGCAACAGAGTTGGCATTTATTTCAATTTATAATGTTGGAACCATAACTGCACAAACCATTGCGGATATTACATCATTGACAGGTGCAGAAAATAATTCGGTTAGTGTAAATCCGATGTATGTAAGCACAACTGATTTACATTCCAATTCGCCTGTGTTGAACAATGCAGGAACACCGCTTGCAAATATTACAACTGATATTGATGATGAATTGCGCAGCGTTACAACTCCAGATATCGGTTGCGATGAGTTCGGTATAAACGACTCGTTAGTGTGGCCGGGTGACTGCAATTATGATGGCGTTGCAAATAATTATGATTTGCTTTCAATAGGTTTATATTTTAATCAAACCGGCACCGTACGCGCAAGTGCAAGTAATACATGGATTGGACAAGCGAGTGCCAACTGGGGAACATTACAATATTGCGGCTGGGATAAAAAACATGCAGATTGCAATGGCGATGGAATAATCAGTTGGAGCGATACAACTGCAATAAAATTAAACTGGGGACAAACGCATCCGTTCAAAGCATTTTCACTTACCTATATAAATACCCAACCCGATTTGCATTTTGTTTCATCAGCAAGTGCTTATAAACCGGGCGATACAGTTGATGTAGAAATCTGGAGTGGCGATGCAGCAAACCCTGTTGCTGCATTGTATGGAATTTCATTTGATGTTGCATTTCCCGCCAACATGGTGAAAGCAGGTTCGATGACATTAACTTTTAATCCAAGTTGGCTTGGAATAGAAAATGTAACTGCAATAACTACGTCAAATATTACAACAACTGCCGCAGGTTCTATTTCCAGAATTACAGGAACGGATACAAGTGGTTACGGAATGTTTGCCAAACTGCATTTCATTGTGGAGCCAACGCTTACATCTGTAACAAATTTTAATTTAAGCTTCAGCAATTACCTCGCAGTAACGGCAAACGGAAATATGGTGCAATTCAATACCGTGAGCGATACACTCACCATTGACCCATCATTAAGCATTGAAGAAAATGCTTCACAACATTTCTTTACGCTGTATCCGAATCCCACCACTGATGAAACAGTTATCACTTACAATCTTCAATCATCATCACAAATAAAAATTGAATTGTATAATTCGATTGGAGAAAGAATAAATGTATTGAAAGATGAAAAACAACAGGGGGGAAATCATCAACAGAAAATAAAACTCAACACCAATAAATTTTCAAAAGGAATTTATTTTGTAAAGATGATGGTGGATGGAAATGTTTATGCGAGGAAGTTGGTGGTAGAGTGAGGTTGAACAGATTAGTAAGCTTTTTTTTCGTAAAATATTCGGAAAGTAGAACCTCGACACCTATTGCGAATCTGTTTTGTACTAACGAAAATTGTAAACGAACCTAGCGCGATCCCTTCGTGAAAATAAATTTTACTTAGATTTACTCATTGAAAAACATTCAAGTACGAAACTGAAACAGTTAATTTGCATCCGCTGCATGAAAAGCATCATAAACCGTAACCCAAAAGTTTTACTCTTAATTTTCTGTTTGTTTTTTATTGCAAGCAATAAAGCGTTTTCTCAAATTGCTGTTGAATGGTATAAATTGTTTGGTGGATCAAATATGGATTATGCACGTGCTTTTGAACAAACCGCAGATGGCGGATATGTCATCGCTGGCTCAACATTATCCATTGATGGTGATGTAACAACTAATCATGGACAATATGATTATTGGGTGGTAAAGACCGATAGTCTAAGAAACATACAATGGCAGAAATGTTATGGTGGAACCACTGATGATGAAGCAAATTCTATCAGGATAACATCCGATGGGGGATATGTTTTGGCAGGCTATTCTACTTCTACGGGTGGCGATGTAACAGGAAATCATGGATATACTGATTATTGGATTGTAAAATTGGACTCAAGTGGTAATTTACAATGGCAAAAAAGTCTTGGCGGATCGATTGTTGAAGAGGCAAATTCGGTTAAAGAAACATCAGATGGCGGCTATATTATTGCAGGTTCGTCTAACTCACATGATTTTGATGTTACATGCAATGGCATTAATAATTGGGGTGAATATTGGGTTGTGAAATTAGATGCGAACGGAAATATTCAATGGAGTAATTGTCATGGAGGAATGGATTATGATTATTCAGTTGCTTTTGAACAAGTAGCAGATTGTGGTTATATCTCTACGGGAAGCACCTTTTCCAGTACAGGAAGTTTTTCGGGAAATCATGGAATTCCAGATTCTTGGGTGATCAAGACAGATAGCTTGGGAAACCTTCAATGGCAGAAATGCCTTGGCGGAACAAATTTAGAAGAACCAACTTCCATACAATCAACTTCAGATCATGGATATATTGTTTGTTCCAATTCTTGGTCCAATGATGGTGATGTATCCGGCAACCATGGAGGTCGTGATATATGGATCGTGAAATTAGATTCTACTGGCAATTTGCAATGGCAAAAATGTCTTGGAGGATCAGATAGCGAATGGGGAACTTTTGTGATGCAAACCATAGATGGAGCGTATATGGTAGTTGGCTGGACTGAATCTCATGATGGTGATGTATCTAGCAATAATAGCTTTAACTCATCTTGGTTTGTGAAATTAGATGGCAATGGAAATATACAGTGGGAAGAATGCTTTAATAATTCTTATTTCGCAAATATTAAAACCATTCATCAAAATACAGACGGTTCTTATATTGCAGTTGGTGGAAATGTAGATTTTTGTATAGTAAAGTTTACTGAATTTAATAATTCTATTACTGGCAAATTATTTATTGATGCAAATATTAATGGCGTTCAGGATTCCGCAGAACCCTCTGTTAATCAGAATTATGTTTTTGAATTAAACACAGGTAAATTTAGTTTCTCGAACTCCAATGGAGTTTATTATTTAAATGTTCTGGACACAGGAATTTTTACAATGATTTCTCCGTTAAATTATTATAATACTGTGCCGGCAAGTCATAGTATAAATTTCACCGGATTCGATCAAACTGATTCTTTGAATGACTTTGCATATCAACCGTCAGGTGTATATAATGATTTGTGTGCTTACTTAACACCTTTGGGCAATTTTCGCGCTGGATTCAATGCAAACTATATCATCACTTATCAAAATGTAGGAACCACAACATTAAATGGAACCGTAATATTTTTTCCTGATACTAATTTATCGTTTGTAGGAAGCAATGTAAATCCAACTTCTGTAAACACTGATTCTGTTGTATGGAATGTTGACACACTCACTCCTTTTCAAGTAGGAAGTATTTTAGTAACTGTTCATGTAAATGCTGGAACTTTAATTGGCACATTAATTAATTCAACGGTACGCATAGAGCCTTATGCAGGAGATGCCAACACCGATTGTAATTATTCTAATTGGGGAGTTTATACAACAGGCGCTTATGACCCAAACGCAATATTGGTTGATAGGAATACTGTTCTAACCAACGAACTCACTAATCCGCCAAATTTGGATTACATAATTTATTTTCAAAACACAGGAAATGATACAGCCTTTAATGTAAGAGTACTAAATAATCTTTCGAATAAACTTGATGTTTCAACATTTGAATTTGTTTCCTCATCCCACCCTATAAATATTTCCTACGATGCTCCTTCTCGCCTGATGACTTTTACTTTTAATAATATTCTTTTGCCCGATAGCAGTATGAATGAGTCAGGCAGCCATGGCTTTATTCGTTACCGTATAAAACCCGACTCAACATTAACAGTAGGAGATTCAATAAAAAACACAACATTTATTTATTTTGATTTTAACCAACCCGTACAAACGAATACTGCCATTACAACAATTATATTGCCTACAGGTGTTAACCCATTGTCAATTAAATATAGCCAGTTAAATGTATTTCCGAATCCGGCAACAGATCTTTGCGAATTGAGGATTGGCGATTTCGGATTTAAAAAAAATGTTAATCTAAGCGTTTTTGATTTGTTTGGAAGAGAGGTCTATCATTCAAAAATAAGAAATCAACAATCAGCATTTAAAATTGATGTTTCCGATTTTTCTTATGGTGTTTATTTTATTCAATTGCAATCAGGAGATGAAACCTTTAGAGTCAAGTTTTTGAAGCATTAAGATTAAAAAAGTCCAAACTCAAAACTTTCATTATTTCGTTCAAAAGGAATTTATTTTGTGAAGATGATGGTGGATGGGAAGGTTTATGCGAGGAAGTTGGTTGTGGAGTAGTTGTGTTGGATAGATTAGCAATCGGTCTTTCTTATAACGAGATTAAATTTTATTTTTGTTTAAAATATTTAAAATGAATTATTCAAAATACATTGAAATCAACCCTGAAATTATGGTTGGCAAACCTGTAATAAAAAATACGCGAATTACTGTAGAATTAATCATTGAAAAATTATCAGCAGGTGAATCAATGGAGCAAATTCTCGCATCGTATCCACGGTTAAAACGCAACCATATTCTTGCTGCACTTTCTTATGCTGCTGCTATTATTAAAGGCGAAAGCATCTTTCCGATAGCATCATGAAATTTGTTGTTGACGAAAGCGTTGAAAGCGAAATAGCTTATGCCTTGCGAAAAAATAATCATGACGTAATTTATATTGCAGAAGGTAATTCAGGTATCAAAGATTTGTGGATTATTCAGGAAGCCTTCAAATTAAAGTACATTCTCATTACGCAGGATAAAGATTTTGGTGAGCTTGTTTATAGATTATCTGAAAACCATTCAGGAATTATTTTGATTCGATTACATGGATTGTTACCTTCTCAAAAAACTGATTTAGTATTGAAGTTGATTAACGATTACGAAGAAGAAATTTTAGATTCATCATTTATTGTTCTTCAAAAGAGATTGGTAAGAGTGAGACCGAAATAACTTATTGAAATATGCTAACCTTAAAAGTTTTTGAAACCTTAGTAATAAATGAGCGCACCCATAATAAAACCTTATTAGCTTATTAAAATTAGAATTTGGTTTTTTGCTTTCAAAGTTTGTAAACATCTTTTTCAACAGTTTTTCTCAAAAAGGGAATTGCTTCGCAATTCAAAACAGATTGCTAATCTGTTCAACAAAAAATATTTCCTGAAATTCAATTTTGATTATCAAATTTTTTATCGCTTATATTTGCCCGCCTTCAAAAAAAGAAATCTATAGAGCAAATAAATACCTGATGTCAGAAAACTTAGTGATTGTTGAGAGTCCCGCGAAAGCCAAAACTATCGAGGGTTTCCTCGGAAAAGATTTTACGGTTAAGTCAAGCTATGGTCACGTTCGCGACCTCGCAAAAGGCGACAAAGCAGTTAACGTTGAAAATAATTTTGAGCCTACTTATGAAGTCAGTGAGGATAAGAAATCATTGATAAATGAATTATTAAAACATGTAAAGACCGCAAAAGTTGTTTGGTTAGCAACTGATGAGGACCGTGAAGGAGAAGCTATAAGCTGGCACTTATATGAAACGCTCGGATTAAAAAATAAGGAAACCAAACGCATCGTTTTTCATGAAATTACCAAAGGTGCAATTCAAAACGCAATTCAAAATCCGCGCTCTATTGATTATAAATTAGTTGATGCGCAGCAGGCAAGACGTATATTGGATAGGTTGGTTGGATTTGAATTAAGTCCTGTACTTTGGAAAAAAATAAAACCAAGTTTATCAGCCGGTCGTGTGCAAAGTGTTGCTGTAAGATTAATAGTAGAACGTGAGCGTGAAATAGAAGGGCATAATAGTATCTCATCATATAAAGTAGTTGCAAATTTTTCAGTTAAAGATGCAAGGGGTAATGATGTAAGCATGAAAGCTGATTTGCCGCAGCGTTTTAAAACAAAAGATGAAGCCGAAGCATTTTTAAACAGGTGCAAAAATGCAGATTACAATATTGCTAACCTTGAAACCAAGCCAGGTAAAAAAACTCCTGCTGCGCCCTTTACTACATCAACATTACAACAAGAGGCAAGCAGAAAATTAGGATTTTCAGTTTCACAAACCATGCGTGTTGCACAAAATCTTTATGAAGCAGGAAAGATTACTTATATGCGTACTGATAGTGTAAACTTATCGCAAACTGCAATTGATGCTGCAAAAGCAGAGATTGAAAAATCGTACGGGAAGGAGTTTGCGTTCACACGTCAATACAAAACAAAAAATGCATCTGCACAGGAAGCGCACGAAGCTATTCGTCCTACTTATTTTGAAAACCCAACAACTGAAGGTGATAGCGCAGAACGCAGATTGTACGAATTGATTTGGAAGCGCTCCATAGCTTCGCAAATGAGTGATGCGGTTTTCGAAAGAACTATTGCAACAATTGCAATAAGTACAACAACAGAAAATTTTATCGCAACAGGTGAAGTGATAAAGTTTGAAGGATTTTTAAAAGTTTATCTTGAAGGAAAAGATGAGGACAGTGAAGAAGATGAAAATTCAGGATTGCTGCCACCTTTAACTGTTGGCCAAAAATTAAATCTTGATAATATTTCTGCAACGGAAAGATTTACCTATCCGCCAGCACGATATACTGAAGCAAGCTTGGTTAAAAAATTAGAAGAGTTAGGCATCGGTCGTCCTTCTACTTATGCGCCAACAATTTCAACTGTTCAACAACGCGGTTATGTTTTAAAAGAAGAGCGGCAAGGGAGGGAGCGCGCGTTTCAATTGTTGATTTTAAAAAGTAATCAACTCACTGCACAAACAAAAACTGAAATAACAGGTGCAGAAAAAAATAAATTATTTCCTACTGATATAGGTACAGTTGTAACTGATTTCTTAGTAAAGAATTTTGATGATGTTTTGGATTATAGTTTCACAGCACGGGTTGAAAAAGAGTTTGATGAAATTGCCGAAGGACAGCTAAAATGGCAGGATATGTTAGCAGAGTTTTATCATCCGTTTCATAAAGATGTAGTAAGTACTTCTGAAACTGCTGAGCGCGCTTCAGGTGAACGTGTTCTCGGTTTAGACCCCGTTAGTAAAAAACAAGTGAGTGTGCGCATTGCACGTTTCGGTCCCGTGGCGCAACTTGGCGGAACCGCTGAAGAGGATAAGGCACAATATGCAAGCCTGCGCGCAGGCCAGCGTTTGGAAACAATTACATTAGAAGAAGCATTGGAGTTATTCAAGCTTCCTCGCATATTAGGTGAGTATGAAAGCAAGGATATAAAAATTGCAATCGGGCGGTTCGGTCCTTATGCTCAACATAATAGTGCATTCTATTCATTGCCAAAAGGTGAAGATCCTTATACTATAAATTATGAACGCGCTGTTGAAATTATTTTAGCAAAGCGAAAAGCTGATAGTGAAAAGCTGATAAAAATATTTCCTGAAAACGAAGAAGCTAAAGTATTGAATGGTCGCTGGGGACCTTATGTAGCTTTCGGCAAAAAGAATTTGAAAATTCCGAAAGGGCAAGACCCCAATTCAATAACTTACGAAGAAGTGTTGCGCATTAATGAAGCTACACCCGATACTCCAAAAAGGGGGCGATTCGGCAGAGCAGCAGTTGCAGCCGATAAAGCACCTGCAATAAAAAAGGCTGCACCGCGAAAGAAGGCAGCGAAAAAGTAGTTGATAGTTTTTGGTTTTTGGTTTTAGTTAATTCGTTATTCGTTATTTATAATTCTAATCCAATTAAATTTCAATTTGAACCAATTTATAATTTATAATTAAAAAGTATGCCTGTTAAAGAGTACTTCGATTATTTAGAAGCGCCAAGTATTGATTCATCAGTTGAATATGAAAAAGATTCCATTGGTGCACGTGTAGAACATTTCAGCGGCTTGCGATATAATCTTGAATTGGAAGGAGCCAACCTTGCATTAATTGGTGTTAAAGAAAATCGCGGCTCAGTTACAAATCTGAATTGCGATAACAGTGCTGATGCAATTCGCAAAGAATTGTTTCAACTGAAAAATCATGGCAATTTAGGGCATATAGCTGATCTTGGAAATCTGATTAATGGCGCAACTGTTGAAGATACATACTCTGCAATTGCTTTATTGTGTGCTGAGTTAATGCGTAATAAAATTATGCCTATAATAATAGGTGGAAGCCAGGATGTAACTTTTGGTCAGTACAGCGCTTATAAGCAATTAGCCCAAATTATAAATATTGCTAATGTTGATGCACGTTTCGATTTAGGAAAACCAGAACATGGTTTGGATTCAGAATCATACATCGGGAAAATAATCCTGGAGCAGCCTAACTATCTTTTTAATTACAGTCATATTGCACATCAAACTTATTTTGTAGGCGAATCGGCTATTGATCAGATGAGTAAATTGTTTTTTGATACTTATCGTTTAGGCCACGTTAGAACGGATATGTTAGACATTGAACCTGTTCTAAGAAACTCTGACTTGCTTACATTTGATATGTCCTCAATAAAACAAAGTGATGCAGCCGCCACAGCTAAGCCATCACCAAATGGACTGTATGGCGAAGAAGCCTGTCAACTGATGTTCTATGCAGGCATGAGTGAAAAACTCACCTCGGTGGGAATTTACGAGTACGATGCATCAAAAGATAAAGACAATCAGACGGCACAATTAATAGCTCAAATGATTTGGTATTTTATGGAAGGTTTTTATAAACGTAAAAATGAAATGCCTCAGTATAACAGAAATGGTTATATGAAATATATGGTTACGTTAAGTAATACAGAACACGAAGTGATATTTCTGAAGAGTATAAAAAGTGACCGATGGTGGATGGAAATTCCGATAACCGATAACTATACGAAGTTTCAGAGGCATCATATAGTGCCCTGTTCTTATAAAGATTATCAACAGGCATGCACCAATGAAATGCCTGACAGGTGGTGGCAGACCTATCAGAAGCTATGTTAATAACTGAAAATCACTTTACTCTTTTAATGATTTTGTATTTGAAAATAAATTTGTTTTACTTTAGCCCCCGATACATTCCTTATCACTCATGATAATATCAAACCCTCATTTATGAAAAAATTTATTACAACAGTTTTATCTTTCGCATTTGTTTATACTGCAATTGCGCAACAGGATCCGCAATTCTCTCAGAACATGCACAATAAATTATATCCTAATCCTGCGTATGCCGGCAACAGCGATGCCTTTTGTATTGGATTACTATATAGAGCGCAGTGGACGAGTTTTGATGGTGCACCTCAAACAGGTGTATTGAGTTTAGACGGCCCGATTCGTTCAATCAACAGCGGCATTGGGTTAACTGTAATGACAGATAAACTTGGCTTTGAAAAAACGCTGCAAGCTAAATTAGCCTATTCATACCATTTCAATATTGGTGCAACAAGTAAACTTGCTATCGGCATAGATTTGGGATTTCTACAAAAGGAACTTAAAGGAGATTGGATTGCAAATGATCCTAATGACCCTACCATACCTTATGGTGGCGAGAAAGGTTCAACAATTCCTGACATTGGCGCAGGTTTGTATTTTAATAATGACAACCTTTATATTGGGGTTTCCGGATCACACCTTGGAGAACCTAAAATTGATTTGAGTACAGTCCAATATAAATATGCACGTCACTATTATGGAATGATTGGTTATAAATTTGACCTTTCACCATCACTTGCTTTAACACCTTCTATATTTGGCAAATATGACGGAACCACTTTCCAGTCTGACTTTAATGCCACTTTGCATATCAATGATAAAATATGGGTTGGTGCTTCTTATCGTTTAGAGGATGCTATAGTTTTTATGGCCGGATTTAAGATTTTGCAAAATCTTAAAGTAGGTTATTCGTATGATTACAATACGTCTGACCTGAATAAATATAGTAATGGTTCTCACGAAATATTTTTGGGCTATTGTTTCAATCCTCCTAAGAAGGTTAATTATAGAATTAAAAATGTTCGTTATTTATAAACTAACGTTTTTTCAATTATATTTGCTTAACTTTACATTTAACATTTCTCGTTTTAGAAATCTCATCACAATAAATCAATTTTGGTTGCGTTGAATCGAAAATATTTATATTTACCCCCTAACATTAAGCCCGTTAAAATGAGAAATCTTATTTTATTGTTTGCTACCGCTGCATTGCTAAGTAGTTGTGGCGGAGGTAATCGCGGACAATTAGTAGGCGCGCAGGAACGAGAAAAATGGTACCAGCCTGATCCTTATGGAATGTTGTTTATTCCTTCAGGATCATATACAATGGGACCAAGCGATCAGGATGTGCCTTATGCTTTAACTGCACAAAGCCGTACTGTTTCAGTTCATGCTTTTTATATGGACGAAACTGAAATTACCAATAATGAATATCGTCAGTTTGTTGAATGGGTTCGTGACTCGCTCGCTCACCGCTTATTAGGTGGAGACCATATTGTTGATGAAGGCGAATATGGAGAGCGTATAAACTGGAAGAAGAGGATTAAATGGGATAGCGATGATAATATTGAAACATTAGCAGAGTTGTATTTACCTGAAAGTGAACGCTTTTACAGACGTAAAGAATTTGACACCCGTAAGTTTAATTTCGAATATTACTGGATAGACCTTCGCGAGGCTGCTCAGCGTGCCAACCGCGAACAGGGCAAAACCGATCGTTCAGTTTTTATAAAGAAGGATATTATCAATATATATCCCGATACTTTGAGTTGGATACATGATTATACTTATTCATTTAATGACCCGATGACCACCATGTATTTTTGGCATCCAGCCTATGATGATTATCCTGTTGTAGGAGTTAGCTGGAAACAGGCAAGGGCATTTTGTATTTGGAGAACACAATTAATGAACAGTTATCTCCAAACTAACGGAGAAACTTTTGTACAGGATTTCAGGCTACCAACTGAGTCAGAATGGGAATATGCAGCTCGCGGAGGTTTAGATTTATCTCCATATCCATGGGGTGGACCTTATATTCGTAATAGTCGTGGATGTTTTCTGGGTAACTTTAAACCTATGCGTGGTAATTATATGGATGACGGAGGCTTTTATGCTGTAAAAGTCACCTCTTACTGGCCTAATGATTATGGTTTGTATTGTATGGCAGGCAATGTTGCAGAATGGACACGCGATGCATTCGAAGCCTCAAGTTATAATTTTGCTCATGATTTGAATATGGATTATGAATATGAAGCCAAAGAAACGGATTCACCTGCACTAAAGCGAAAAGTTATCAGAGGTGGTTCATGGAAAGACATTGGATACTATTTGCAGACAGGTACACGCTCTTATGAATTTCAGGACACTTCTAAATGTTATATTGGATTTCGTTGTGTTCAAAACTTTTTGGGACGTGATAAGGCTGATTTCTAAACTTTGTTTTTTCTTTGTGCACCCCATCAATACATTACTCCCGAAAATTAATTGTTAAACCCTTAATATTTATTCTTAAATCTCAATTAAACTATGTCATCATTCTTTGAAGGTAAAAAGTACAAAAACCTAATGGCCAAATTATATGGCTTAGGTGCTGCTGTTGTAATTGTTGGTGCGCTCTTTAAAATTGAGCACTGGGAAGGTGCAGATACTATGCTTATATTAGGCTTGTCAACCGAAGCTATAATATTTACATTTTCGGCATTTGAACCCATTCACATGGATTTGGATTGGTCCCTGGTATATCCAGAATTAGCCGGTATGCATGATCCAACAGCTGATCGTAAAAAGAAACAATTAAAGGCCGATCCGGTTGCCCAGCATTTAGATAAGTTACTGGCAGATGCTAAGATTGGTCCTGATTTGATACAAAGCCTTGGTACGGGCTTGAAATCACTCGGTGACAATGCAGGCAAAATGGCTGATATTTCTAACGCCTCGTTAGCCACTACCGATTACGTAAACAATGTTAAAACAGCTACCAAGTCATTAGGTGATTTAAACACATCCTACAACAAAGCAGCAGAAGCTATGACGAGTATGTCAGGTTCTGCGGCTGATGCAAAAGTTTACCGTGATCAGATGTCAGCCGCTGGAAAAAATATGTCAGCATTAAATGCTGTTTATGAATTGCAGTTGCAGGATTCTAATAAGCACTTAAAAGAAACTCAGAAGTTTTATGAAGGTATTAATAACCTTATGGGTAGTTTAAATTCATCTGTTCAGGATACTCAAAAATATAAAGAGGAGGTTGCCAAGCTTGCTAAGAATTTAACTTCTTTAAATACTGTTTATGGAAATATGCTCTCGGCAATGACTGTAAAACAATAAAATTATTAATCACAGCGTTTGATTCTTACATCTCTAAAAACCCTTTAAAGTTTTATATTAAAAATGGCTAGCGGAAAACTATCACCCAGGCAGAAGATGATCAACATGATGTACCTGGTGTTGACTGCATTACTTGCATTAAACGTTTCAAAAGAAATCATTCATGCCTTTGTGACCATGAGTAATAGTCTTGAAGTATCGAATAAAAGTACCGATATGAGAAATGATTTGGCATTTAAGGCATTTGACAAACAAATGCAGACGGATGAAGCGAAAACAAAACCTCATTATGACAGGGCCAAAAAGGCAAAACAATTAAGTGATGCACTTTTAAAAGATATTGACAATTTAAAGGCACATATTATCAGAAAAACTGAAAAACTTGCTGATACGGCTGCTGTTCCCAAACTTGAGGATATAAGGAAGCAAGATGATTTTGATACACCAACTAGGATTTTATGCGGTAAAGGTGAAACAGGTCAGGTTTCGGAAGAAGGAAAAGACTCGGAAGCAAAAATACTTAGAGCCAAGCTTAATAAATATAAGGCAGAAATGGTTGCTAATTTAGATCCCAAAGATCAACCGGAATTTAAGAAAAGGTTTGATGAAATTTTTAAGTTAGAAGACCCCAGCAAAGAGGAAATCGCGAAAGACAAAAAGAAGACATGGGAGATGATTACTTTCTATCATAATCCTGTTGTTGCAAGTTGTGCCATACTTACTAAATTCCAAACTGATATTAAGAATTCTGAATCGGAGGTTTTGAATAAGCTTTTAGCAAATATAGATGCATCTACATTTAAAGTAACTGACTTTGAAGCTAAAGTTGTTGCTCCAACAAGCTATGTTTTGGTTGGCCAGCAATATAAAGCCGATGTTTTTTTAGCTGCGTTCAATAAAACGGAAACGCCAGATGTATTAGTCGGTGGAGGCAAACTCCCGTATGAAAATGGAATGGCTAAATTTTCAGCTGGAGCATCAGCTGAAGGATTAAAAAAATGGGGCGGAGTTATTAAAGTAAAAGATCCTGTGGATCCTACGAAATTTAAGGATTACGAGTTTAATGCAGAATATATAGTTGCAAAACCTGCCGCAGTAATTTCTCCTACAAAAATGAATGTATTTTACATAGGAGTTGACAATCCGGTATCTATTTCTGTTCCTGGTGTTGCAAATGAAAAGGTTAAAGTTAGTGTTGTTGGAGGTGGAGTTACATTAACTAAAGCGCCCGGTGGAAGTGGTGAGCAATGGATTGCAAAGGCAACAACCCAGGGTGAGGCAACTGTTACAATCAATGCTGACTTTGATGGTAAGTCAATGACTATGGGAGCACAGAAATTCCGGGTTAAACAAGTGCCAAACCCTGTTGCAACTATAGCCGATAAAAAAAGCGGAACTATGTCAAGGGCAATTGTAGTTGCCCAAGGATCAATTATACCAAAAATGGAGAATTTTGATTTTGAATTATTCTTTAGAATTACCAAATTCAAAATGACGCTTGCCCGAAGAAGCAGCCCTGATCCTATTGAGATAGAAACAACAGGTAATCAAATGACTGAAAAAATGAAATCTTCAATAAGTGCAGCAAGAGCCGGAGATAAGGTTTATTTTGAATATATTGACGCTGTTGGTCCTGATGGAAAGACCAGGAGGTTAGAACCTTTGAACATTGTACTTCAATAATATTAAATCTCAATATCATGAATAAGCGGATATCTTCACTCGTTACAGTTATTTTGTTGAGCATTAACTTTATTTATGCACAGAATAATGTTTTGGATGGCGCTTATATTCATGAGAATGCACCAACTTTAAAAGTTGTTGGTATGCCATACCTGCGGGAGGCTGATGTAATGTGGTCCAAGAAAGTATGGAGATATATTGACTTGAGTGAAAAATTGAATCTTCCGTTAAAATATCCTTTGGCAAATGAAACACGCGACAGGAAGAGTTTAATATCAACATTAATGGATGGCGTAAAAGAGGGAACAATAACACCTTATAACACTATTGATGATGAGTTTACACAGAGGATGACAATTGAAGAAATCGGAAAGCAACTTGGGGCCGGAACGGATACGCAACAAGTTGTTAGTTCTGATCCCCCATACTTATCCCATGATACCGTTGTTGTTAAGCCGGTTAATCCTGACAAAGTTATTGGTTACCGTATAAAGGAAGAGTGGTTTTTTGATAAGCAGCGTTCTGTTATAGAAGTGCGGATAATTGGTCTTGCTCCAGTTATGTTTGACGAGGATGAATTTGGTAATGTAAGGGAGGGCGGGCAGAAAAAAGCTGTTTGCTGGTTCTACTTTCCCGAAGCAAGAAACCTTTTAGTAAATTCAGAAACATTTAACAGGGAAAATGATGCGGAACGAAGAACGTACGATGATATATTTATGAAACGAATGTTTTCAAGCACGATTATTAAAGAATCAAATGTATTTAATCGCTATATAAGTACGTACAGAACCGGACTGGATGCGCTGCTTGAGTCAGAAAAAATAAAATCAGAAATTGTTAATCTTGAACATGATTTGTGGGAATATTAAAGTACCCACTGCCTATAATAAAAAAGGTTGTCAATTAAGTTGGCAACCTTTTTTTGCTTCAAACCAATTTCTTTTTCAATCTTTATAATTAAATGTAATATTCTGAATTATATCAGGATGTATGCTTTTTGCAACAGGACAATTTAATGCTGCATATTCCAAAATGCTTTTTTGCTCCGGTGAATAAGTCTGATCGGGCATATCAAAAACAATAACAATCTCTGCAACTCTTCGGGGATTCGCAGCCATAATTTTTGTAATTGAAATTTTGGTTCCATCAATATTAATCTCTCTTCCTTTTGCTGAGATTCCCATGAGTGTAAGCATGCAGCTTCCTAATGATGCGGCAAGTAAATCACTTGGCGAAAAAGCTTCACCACGCCCCAGGTTATCAATGGGTGCATCAGTAATAATTATTTTACCCGAAGCTGAATGTTTAGCTTCTGTTCGTAATTCACCGGTATAAACACTTTCTATTGTCGGCATATAAATTTCATATTTGTAATGCAAAGTTAATTTTTTACTGCACTGCAATTTATCTCAAATCAATTGTGTTATATTTGTTTTCTATTTCAAACATGAAAGCGACTATCATTTTTGTACTTCTTAGTGTTTGCTCAATATTAACTTTTGCGCAGGTTGCTTCTCCCAATCCAAATGAGTATGAAGAGCATAAGCCACTGCTTTATCGCAATGAGGTAAAATATGGATTAACTATACATTCAGCAGGTGTGGGTTTTGGCTTCAGACGAGGTTTTCATATCACGGGAAATTCTAAACGGATCATTGAAGGAGAACTTATCACCATGAAAAGTGAAAAGGAAATCAAAACAGTAAATCCTTATTATGATAATGCAAAGGCTTATGTGTATGGTAAGCTAAACACTTTAATGATCTTTCGTGCGGGTTTTGGAACACAGCGCATATTATATGGAAAATCAGAACGCGGGGGTATTGAAGTTCAGTTTAATTATTCCGGAGGTTTTTCACTTGGACTTGCAAAGCCGGTTTATCTCGATGTAGTAACAGATCCGTTAAACCAGTTTAATATTCAAACTGTAAAATATGATCCTACAAAATATTTTGTTGAGGATATTGTAGGTCGGGGTCCATTATTTAAAGGCATTGATGAAATAAAAGCTTATCCGGGTTTATATGGCAAGTTAGGTTTTGCGTTTGACTGGAATTCAAAAGATGATAGGATTAGTTCCTTAGAAACAGGTGTGATGATTGACGGTTATTTTAAAGAAGTTCCGATAATGGCTTTCAGAAAAAATAACGAGGTTTTTGTTAATTTTTACATCACATTTTTGTTTGGGAAAAAATGGTACACCAATTAGTTATTGGTTATTAGTTTAGGCGTATTAATTGTTGGTTATCAGGTTTTTTAGTTTAAATAATTTTCTAATTGTATATAGATTAAGTTCTAAACATTTCTGCACAATTTATCAAATGTAGTTTGGTTGGTTTTCAAAAAAATAAGTATGAATACAGTTGAGGAAATGCAGGTTGCGAAACCACGAAAACCAGATTGGCTTAGAGTAAAATTACCTATCGGTGAAGAGTATCGTAAGGTAAGAGGATTAGTTGATGATCATAAATTGCATACCATTTGCGAAAGTGGTAATTGCCCCAATATGGGAGAGTGTTGGGGCGCAGGAACAGCAACTTTTATGATTCTCGGAAATGTGTGTACTCGTTCCTGCCAGTTTTGTGCAGTAGCCACAGGCAGGCCTGATGATGTGGATATAATGGAACCCCTGCGTGTTGCAAAATCAGTAAAGCTGATGAGTGTAAAACATTGTGTGATTACTTCAGTTGACAGGGATGACTTAAAAGATGGGGGTGCTTATATATGGGTTGAAACGATTCGTGCAGTGCGCAGATTATCACCAGGCACTACGATGGAAACATTAATCGGTGATTTTCAAGGCAAGTGGGATAATCTACAACAAGTAATTAATGAACGTCCTGAAATTATTTCACATAATCTTGAAACAGTAAGAAGGCTGACTAAGCAGGTTCGTGTTCAGGCAAGATATGACAGAAGTCTTGAAGTATTAAAAAGGATAAGCGAGGCAGGATTAAGAACTAAATCCGGAGTAATGTTGGGTCTTGGCGAAACGGAAGAAGAAATTCTTGAAACTATGAAAGATTTGCATGCAAACGGAGTGCATATTCTTACGCTTGGTCAATATCTTCAACCAACCAAAAACCATTTAGTTGTTTCAGAGTATATTCACCCTGATACTTTCAAGAAATATAAAGACATGGGATTGGAAATGGGATTCAGGTATGTTGAAAGCGGGCCATTGGTTCGTTCGTCCTATCATGCCGAGAAGCATATGTTTTAATTAAAGTTACATAATTTAAGAATTGAAGGATGTGAATTATCACATCCTTTTTAATGGATAAAAAGTTTATGATAAGAGTTGCGATAAACGGATTCGGACGAATAGGAAGAACTGTTTTTAAAAAATTGATTGAGCGAAATAATATTGAAGTTGTCGCTATTAATGATTTGACCGATACAAAAACATTAGCGCACTTATTAAAATACGATTCAGTTCATGGTGTGTTTAAAGGAAAAATTGAACACAATGAATGTGAAATTATTGTTGATGGAAAACGTGTGGCAATGTTTGCAGAGCGTGAGCCTGAAAAACTTCCCTGGGCAAAATTGAACATTGATGTTTTGATAGAATCAACGGGTAAGTTCACAAAATTAGAAGGTGCATCAAAGCATATTACAGCAGGAGCAAAAAAAGTAATAATCTCCGCTCCGGCAACCGGAGAAATAAAATCAGTAGTTATTGGTGTTAATGAAAAAATTCTTGATGGATCTGAAAAGGTAATTTCGAATGCATCGTGCACGACTAATAATGCAGCGCCCATGATAAAAATATTAAATGACAACTGGGGAGTAGAAAGTGCATTCATTACTACCGTGCACGCATATACGGGTGATCAGAATTTGCATGATGCACCACATAAGGACTTACGCAGAGCGAGGGCTGCTGCTCAATCAATTATTCCTACTTCAACCGGAGCCGCAAAGGCTATTGGGGTTATATTTCCTGAGCTGAAAGGGCAAATTGGCGGAGCAGGCATTCGTGTTCCTGTAGCTGATGGTTCACTTACTGATATTACCTGCATCTTAAAAAAGGAAACTGATGTGGCTTCTATCAATTCAATTTTCAAAGAGGCATCTGAAACCTTTATGAAAAACATTTTAGAATACACAGAAGATCCTATTGTAAGTCATGATATAATTGGAAATACACACTCCTGTATTTTTGATGCTCAACTTACAACAGTTGTAGGAAAAATGGTTAAAGTAGTAGGTTGGTATGATAATGAAATGGGTTATTCAACGAGGTTAGCAGAGCTTGTTGAAATAATAAGCAAATGATCAGTTTTATAAATGGTACTACATGGTAAGGTACCTTGTGGTAACATCAGTTTTTATTCAAACTTTTTCAATTCTAATTTTTCACCATCAAAAACAGCATAGCTGCTTTGAGTTATCCATTCACCAAGATTTATGTAACGTGAATCAGTTCCGATTTTTTTATCAAGCACCAAATGCCTGTGGCCGAAAATAAAATAATCAATGTGTTCCTTTTTAATATAATCATTGCAAAAGATCATGAGAAACTCTTTGTCATCACCATGATAAACTTCATCTGAGGTGCCAGTGGCAATCCTGCTTTTGCGGCTGAAGTAGTTGGCAAGCCACGTTCCGAAGTTAGGATGAAACCTTGCAAATAACCATTGACATGTTTTACTGGCAAAAACTTTTTTAATGAATTTATATCCGTGATCACCCGGGCCCAAGCCGTCACCATGACCAATAAGAAATTTCTTGCCACTATATGTTCTTGTTATTGGTTCGCGGTAAAGTGTTGCACCAATTTCTTTTGGGATGTAATCGAAAACCCACATATCATGATTGCCTGTGAAATAATAAATTTTTATCCCTGAATCACTCAGCTCGGCAAGTTTGCCGAGCAGCCGCACATAGCCGCGTGGCACAGCATGTTTATATTCAAACCAGAAATCGAAAACATCACCAAGTAAATACAATTCAGAAGCATCTCCGTTAATCATATCAAGCCAACGTACGATTTTTTTTTCGCGCTCTAAGCTGCGCTCAGAATCGGGAACACCAAGATGAAAATCGGATATAAAATAAATTTTGTTTTTCATTTTTCTCAGAAATAACCGGGTATTTGTCAGACACCTTTTCGGGTGTCAGACAAATAATTTAGGGCACAATATCTTATTCATCGTCAGGTGTCTGACACCCGAAAAGGTGTCTGACACAGAAACCTGTCATCTGTCTAACCCGGAATAGTTTCGTTTAATGTTTATTCAAACCAAGTATCGTTAATCACTTCATAAGATAATTTATAGAATTCATCTTTTGTCAAAGGTAAGCCGAGAATTGATAATGCTAACTTTTGATTGCACAATGTTCCATTTCTTAATCCAATATAATCCTTGAATGAAGAGAACTCCCAATCTTCCATTCTTTTTACCAAACCTGCTTTTAAAGGATTTTGATGAATATAGTGAAAACATGTTTTTTCATAATCACTATGAATATTCTTAAATTCTAAAATGTCGATTGATTGCGTTTTTTGTTGAAAGAGATTACCAACTTTGTTGAAACGATTATTAAATGCTTTGGAATATGAACTTAAAAGGGTAGCAATTAACTTTACTAACGGTTCATTATTTTGACTTTTTTTAGTTGGGTCATAATCATCCTTAACTTTAATCAGAAAATGAAAGTGATTAGGCATTAAGCAGTAATTAAGAATATCAGCATGAGGTAAAATGTGTTTTCTTACTTTTTTTAAAAAATATAAATAGTTTTCACGATCAAGAAAAATCGGTTGCTTGTTATTGCCCCTGTTATAAACGTGATATAATTTGCCGGGTTCAAATTTCATTTGATATTATTGTTTTAATTTTTTTTTGTCAGACACCTTTTCGGGTGTCAGACAAATGATTTTCGAGAAACAATATTTTTCTCCTAAATGTGTATGACACCCGAAAAGGTACCTGACATAGAATCATCTTCTAATTTACCGGGTTCAAATTTCATTGAAATTGTGTTTTGATTTTGCGACTTTTTTTAAAGACAAATATATTCTTCCTCCTTATGTGTCTGACACCCGAAAAAGGTGTCTGACACAGTAGCAATTTCTAATTAAAAATCTGCCGCTGCAATTTTAACGGATTAACTAGGTTGAAATTAAGTTGAAAACGAATTCTTTCACCTAACGAATTAATATTATTAGTCTCAAGATTATTCTTAATATCACTTGAGTAAAACAACGGAAAATAAATTTCAGCTACATCTCGTATAATCCAAATGGCCAAACCCCCGTTGTACATCAATGCCTGCGAACCTTCAAAAGCATTTTTTGCATTTTCATAAGTTCCCATATCCATATAAAACATGATTGGCAAGCCTGGCATTGTAGCTTTTATATTAAATGCAATTAACCAGGTATCAGTTTGGCCCACTGCTGTATTGATTTTAAAGGCACCATCACCTTCAGTAAACTGTCGGGAAGCTGTTTTAGAATTATCTGTTTCAGTTCTACCGAGATAAATGTCATTAAATAAATAGTCGTCAACACCATAAAATCCACTCATTTTAAAGTTCACATTTTTATCACTCTTGTTGTAAAGAAAACTTCCTGCAAATAACCTCAGAGAGATACCTTTCTGTCTTTTCTTATATGTAAAATGATATTGTGCTTCAACAGCAGCTTTCATATAATCTTTTCCGGTTTGCAAACTTCCGTTTAAACTATAGGGATCAATGCTTCTGTTATTACTCAAAGCATATATAACTTCATTATAATATTCATTTACTGTATGCTGTTCAGTTTTAATACTGTCAAACACAAAATCAGAGTTGCTACTGATAAAATAATTTTTCAAAAGAATTTGCTGCCGGACTAATGAACGCGCATTTTTTCTGAATGCAAATTTTATATCAGGTTCAATTTTGGTATAACTGTAAAGAAATGATTCATTGGGTTCAGCATTGTAGTTTGTTTGCTTGCCAATGGCGTAATGAGATAGCCCTATTGAAAATGCTGTGCTGAATTTTTCATTCCTGAAATAGTTATAACTCACATTTGCATTACCCGCAATATCTTTTGCATTAAAGCTATACATGGGCATTAGCAAGTATTCAAATTTTTTCGGAACAATGCCCCGGTTATGAAATGCCACACCAATCATCCATTTATTATAATCATTCCAACCTATCACAGGAGAGTAATATATTTGTGCGTATTGCGGACGTTCTATTCCTGTAATAAATTTGAACTGTATGGGTTCCCATTTTTTTAATATGCCTGATGTGCGTATGAAATTGTTTTTCATATTAATATCGGGTATATCATAGTTGTTGCCTATTACAATTTGATCGTAATCACCAGCGGCAAAATTCACTTTTGATTTTTTCTCAAATCCTTTTACGAAAGTAGTTCCAATTACTTTTTTGTCTTTTAAACCGGTAATAGTTAGCGGGCTTATTGTTGTTCCTTTGTTTGCAATTGTAAGCGTATAAGTTGCATCAGGATTTTTTTTAGCCTTGCAAATTTTATAATCCAATTTTTTTGAAGTCTTAAGAATGTCATTAAAAAACCAATCAAGATTTTGCTGCGATGTTTCTTCAAATATCCGTTTGACATCATCAGGATAAGGATGCTTCAATTGCCATTGTGAAAAATATTCCTTCATGCATTTATCAAATAGTTCTTCACCCAAAAACGTGCGCAGGTAATCAAATGCTACAGCAGTTTTTTTATAAAGGATAGTGCCATAATTTGTTTCAGTAAAATCTGTTGATGTAATATCTATCGGCTGATCATTCCAGGTGCGACCGGTAAATAAATATTCATTCATGCTCATTTGCTTATAGTCAAATTTATCAGCATCCAATACCGAACTTATTTTTCCATACCCCATTATTTCATTTTTGTTTCCAAATTTTTCAGGGGGATATTTCGCAAGTGCATATCGCATTTCATAATAGGAGTTGATACCTTCATCCATCCATCCGTGATCGCGTTCATTACTGCCTAACATGCCGTAAAACCAGTTGTGACCTACTTCGTGAACGATTACTATTTCAAGCAAAAATGGTCGTTCAGATTTTCCGATTACGGTAATATTAGGGTATTCCATTCCTGTGCCAGCACTAATGGTTCCGTCAACTGCAGTGATTTGATTATACAGGTAATCTCCATTCCACAATGAATAATAATAAGCACCATCATGAATGTATTCAATTGAATGTTTCCATAGTTCAGCTTCTGAATTGGTAAACATGCTCCACAGCGTAACTTTCTTTTTGGTGTTCGGCAAAATTAATTCACCTTTTAATACATGATAGCGCTTATCGGCAAACCATGCAAAGTCATGCACATTATTTTGTTTGTAGGTAATGGTTTTTGTTTGCCTGTCACTTTCAGGAAAACTCATGTCATTGGAGAATGATGCTATTTTAGAAGTTGCTTCAACCTTTTCATCAAGCCATTTCAACTCATCTGTGTTTTGTAAATCACCTGTAGCACCCACTACATAATTTTTCGGCAGGGTAATGTTCACTTCATACGAACCGAACTCTGAATAAAATTCACCAAGCTGCAGGTAAGGCATAGCATGCCATCCCAGCGGATCAAATACAGCAGGCTTAGGATACCACTGTGTAATCATGTATGCCTGGCCAAGATGACCTAAACGCGAAAAAGTTGCTGATGGAATTTTTACGTGAAATGGAGTAGTGATAATAATTTCTTTACCTGGCTCTAACTTTTCAGGAAGTATGAGTTTGCAGATATCAATGTTTGCTGAATCTAACTGCCACAGTATAGGCTGTCCGTTTACTTTGAAATTCAAACTATCTATATAGCCGCGCTCTTCATCAGTGGCAAAAAATAATTTTGTGTCACCTATGCTCACCATTTGTTTGCATAAAGCAGTTTCGCGGTTTTTATAGGCATTGGCCCATAAGTGAAAATAAATCTCTGATAATGCTGTAGGTGAATTGTTTTTATAAGTAATGCTTTCAAAAGCATTCAATTCGTTTTTCCTGTCATTTAATGAAACATCTATTTTATAATTTACTTCCTGCTGAAAATAAACCTGGGCATCGGATGGAATTATAAATTGAAAATTAAAAATTAAAAATGCAATTGAGGAAATTAAAAATTGGAAATTAAAAATTGGAAATTGAATTGGGCGGAGGATTATTCGATTCATAAATATCAATTGATAAGTTGGGCTAAATTAGAATAATTAATTGCGAATCAAGAGTTGGAATTAAAACTCAATCTTTTATCGTTCCCATGTCTTAAGAACTTCAATACTTTATTTTATCACATGATTTTTTTGTGTAAGCGCACGGAGGCACAGAGAAGCACGGAGTTAATTTTGTACACATTAAAACACTTTTAAGGGCTCCGTGTTTCTCTGTGTCTCCGTGCGATCCCATTTTCTCTTTGGCTCCATTATATTCAACTCTTGATTCGCATTAATACGTTTCTAAAATAAAAAAAGCGCGCCCGTAAAACTTCCGGGCGCGCTTCAACATTTTAAATTTTATCTTATTGCTGAACAATAATCTTACTTGCATAGTTTTTATTTCCTGCTGTCATCTTACAGAAATAAATTCCATTATACACATCAGTGCCTGATTCATTTTTCAAATCCCAGTTTACTTCATGATGTCCTGACGCTTGTTTTTCGGCAACAAGAGTTTTTATTTTTTCTCCTAACGTGTTATAGATACAAAGTTGCACATCTGATTGATGTGTTAAATCATAAGCAATGGCTGTTGCATTTATTGCAGGATTTGGGTAAGTATTAAAATAGCTCAACACTTCACCAGGATATTCATTTATACCAACATTTAAAACAAAAGGAGCAATATGCACATTGGTGTATAGTTTATACGCTCCGTGATCAAGCGTTACGGGGTCATTTACATTATTTACGTAAATACTATCGCCACCAAAATATTCATACCACCAGCCTGTTGATTGAAAATTGGGATCAATAGTGCCTGATGTTGTTCCGAAATTTCCGAGTATGGCCACATTCATCGAAGCATGATTAAGGTGCATGCTTTTAAACTGCCCGCTGAATTGAATTTGATAATTTGTTGTTTGAAAAGCAGGGTAAGTAGTTTTAAGCATGTTCAATGCAGCATATACATTATGTAATTTTCTGCGTGCAAACTGCGTATAATAATTCCATTTAATTGGTTTCGGATCAACCCTGCATGCCGTGTTAATAGTTCCGTTCTGGCAATAATTAATTGAATAATCGTAACCCAATTCACCAAACTGCCATATCATTTTCGGACCAGGAATAGGAATAAAAAAAGTTGCTGCAAGTTCAACTCTTGCCAAACCTGTTACTGTGTCTTTAATATCATAAGAAGGTGCACCTGCTGAATTTCCGTACATAATATTTTTATACATCAGTCGCTCTTCATCATGGCTTTCCATATAACTCACTAATGAAGGTTGATTCCAACCGCGCTGCTGATAAGAAGCCCAGTTAAAATTTGAAGTATTAACCCAACCCATTGAAGCTTCATTATAATTGTAATTTGAATTTCCCCACAACATAATGCCTTGATTTGCATAAACAGTTTCTTCGCTGTTATCGGCAAACATTTCCAGAATTTTATAAGCACCTGCACTTGTGGAATCTATATGCCCACACATACGAGTGAGGTTATAAACACGCGATGCATCATACTGTCCCCACAAACCGATATTACCAACGGAATAAGTTTGAGTAAAACCTTTTGCAAGATCAAAACGATAGCCATCAATGTTATAATTCTGTAGCCAATATTCTGTAAAGCGATCAACGAAATATCGGGTATCGGGTGAGTCATGATTAAAATCATTCCCGACATTAAAATCATGTGTGGCGGTTTGATTCAACCACGGATTATTTGCAGCAGGCTGATTCAAAGCACTGTTCCAATACAATTGTGCAAACGGGCAACTGCCCATGCAATGATTTAAAACTACATCCATAATAACTGCAATGCCGTGACCGTGACATACATCAATAAATTCCTTAAACTTATTTTTTGTACCGTAATATTTATCAGGAGCAAAGAAGAAATTTGGATTGTATCCCCAGCTTAAATTTCCTTCAAATTCACTGGGGGGCATCAATTCAATTGCAGTTATTCCAAGCGATTGCAAATAATTTATGGTATCAATTAAAGTTTGATAATTATGCTTTGCAACAAAATCCCGGGTGAGCAATTCATAAATCACCAACTTCTCTTTAGGTGGACGAACAAAACTTGTTGAATTCCAAACGTAAGGAACTTGTGCAGTTTGTAATACACTTACAATACCTGTTGTCAAATTAGTTGGATAAGGAGTTTTATTGGGATAAGTTAAATTGTCAATTGAAAAATCATTATTGGGATCAACAATTTTATCTGCGTATGGATCTGCAATTTTTATTGATGCATCCACATAATATTGATAGGTGTATTCCTGCAAAGGTATAAGCCCTGTTACCTGGAGCCAGTAATGTTTTCCATCCGGATCGCGGTTCATATAATAGTTGGTATTTATTTGCCAGTTATTAAATCCTCCCAATACATAAACAAAATTCTTGCTGGGAGCATAGAGATTTAAAATTACTGTAGAGTCATTGATATAAGTAACGCCATCTTTGGTATTAGGTGGAAGCGTAGCAATGTTGAGAGTAGGGTTTACTATAAATGAAAATGAATCAACCTTGGTAGTAATTCCATCAGTGCCATAAAAATGAATCCAGTTGATACCGGTTTGTGATGCTGTTAACGTATATGAAAGAGAATCGGCATTCGTTAGTGTGGTAACTAAATTGTTGTTGAGATACAGTGACAGGTTACAAAGTTGTGATGAAAGTCCTTTAAAAGAAACAGTTCCTCCATTACTCACCACCAATGCATTACCCGCAAGGTTATCAGGATTTTTAATTTTTACATTTAATCCTGCATCATATATAGGAATAAAAATATCACTGCCATCAATATTGCGGCCAACCACGGTGCCCGCTGAGTTTCTGAAAACGAAAGCAAGGGATAAAATGGTTTCGCTTACAGGCACACCATAATAATTACGCACATGAAATTTAATTTTGAAAAGATTGCCGCCAAGCGGAGTGAGCAAGGTTGCAGGATCATTTACTCCCCAGTTAGTTTTTACATGTTTCCAGTCTGAGGGGCTTACGCTTAAATTAGTGATAACACCGGTATGCGCATAGATAGGTGTAACACCGGTCAATGCTGCATTTCCCTGGTCGGCATGATAATAAATGGTGATGGAATCATTATCGGTGCTGAAGTAAGGTTCCCATGTTACAGGCAACTGCGCTTGTAAAGAATCAAGAATTAAGAATTGAAAATTGAGAATTAAGAATGCAGCTAATATGATTTTTCTTTTCATCGTGACTTTAATTAATATTGTTTTAACGTTACCCGGTAAGGAGTTGTTTGGTTTTTTCGAGGATAAAAGTTGAGCATCCATTTAAAAAAAAAGCGGCAAGACCTTAGTCTTACCGCGGATGAAAAGCATGAAAACTTTCTTTATTTAATAATGTAAATTTTGTCTGTCTTAACTTTTGTATTGTCCAAATATAGAGAATAAAAATAACATCCGTTATTTAATTTTGCACTATTGTTATTATCTGCGTTCCAAACATACTGATAATTTCCTGCATTTAAATCACCTGCAACTACAGTTTTAACTTCTTTGCCCAGTAAATCATAAATTTTTAAGACCACATTGTAATTTTTCAACAAAGTGAAATTAAATTTTGCATCAGCCTTTACAGGGTTTGGAGCCATGCTGATAAAGTAGTTAGCATTGATTTCATTGATCCCAGTAGTAACTGTAATTCCGTCAACATCAAAAACCGCGTCAACTACGTAATTTCCACCAATGCCACCAATGGTTGAAATATCTAAGTGACGATTGCCATCACCAACCATGCGAAGTTCATCATTATCCCATGAATGATCAATCCTGAATTTAAAGGGCATGTCAGCAGGGTTTGCAATAGTAGCAAGCGAAAAAGTTCTTTGATAAATCAATGAACCAGTTGTAACCGGGCTAAAATCAACTGTCGGATCTGCTGTGAAGGGATCACCGCAATTAACAGTTTCAGGTGCACTCCAGTTATTAAAATCTGCTCCCATAGCCTCCACTACATCTGTTGCCGGATCAAAGGGTACCTGATTAGTGCACACAGTAGTATTCTCGCCTAACATAGCACTTGACATGTCAACCCTTAAAGTAATAGTTGTTTGTGCAGAAGCAATTGCAGCCACTGCAAACATTGTAATAATTGTAATGTAGATTTTCTTCATTTTAATATTGTTTTTGAGTTAATAATTTAAATATTCTTTGATGGTGTAAATTTAACACTAAGCCTTTCATTTTTCCTAATAAAAAAATAGAATTTTACACAAGCTGTTGTTTGCAGGTAAATAAGAACTCATTTACAATTCAAAGTTGAAACCTAATTTATCGAGGTGTTCATACCTTTTTTTATCAAACTTATAAAGCTTTGCAGCTCGATGCGATACTCCTTGTTGCTTCTCATCCAGTTCAACTAATAAATCATAACTCAATATTTTTTTACGGAAATTTCTCTTGTCAATCGGTATTTGCAGTATGCTTTCATATAAATCCTGCAATTGCGAAAGCGAAAATTTTTCGGCTAATAACTCAAACCCTATAGGTTTATAGCGCAACTTTCCGCGTAAGCGATCCAATGCTTTGTCCACAATAATATTATGGTCAAATGCCAATTGTGGAATCTCTGAAACCGATACCCATATTGCCCGTTTGGCGAATGATATCTTTGGTTGCAGCTTGTATTTTTTTATTCTTATGAGTGAATAATAGGCTACAGTAATAACGCGTCCTAACGGGTGACGGTTTACATCACCAAAAGTATAAAGCTGTTCTAAGTGTGCATCTTTCAAACCCGTTAACTCATATAATATGCGTGCTGCACCGGTATCCAGGTCCTCGTCTTCCATAACTAAATTACCGGGCAGTGCCATCTTACCAATAAAAGCTTCTTCGCCTCTTTCAATTAAAAGCACTCTCAGGTTGCCTTCGTCAAAACCAAAGATGACAGCATCTATTGAAAATGTATTATGGTAGTCGGGGTGGTTGTTTTTCATAAACAAAAGTTATGTTTAAATGTATCTGACAAATATATATTATTGACCGTTTCTCATTTTGTAAAAAGTTCAAATATATTACTTAGTGTAAACATTACACTATCTTTGGCGCGATTAAAATTATTTTTCTCCTTTGCACTCCTCTTAATAATTTAAATGCGCAGTTGTGTACTTAATAAAATTTTTGTTTAGTCAAGCGCTGAACCCCGACCCTAAAGGGAGTCCGTCAACAATAATACGGACAAGTTTTACTGAAGGACTCCCTTTAGAGTCGGGGTTACTCCGAATTTTTTTTTCATTTTATATTGCTCAGTAACTCTTTTATGAATAAGTCAATTGGAAAAATTGCAGTGTTCTCATCCGGTGGCGATGCTCCGGGAATGAATGCCTGCATACGCGCTGTTGTGCGAACAGCCATATATTATCATAAGCAGGTGGATGGAATTATGTTAGGTTATGAAGGAATGATAGAAGGTGATTTTATTCCCATGTCCGCCCGTTCCGTAAGTAATATTATTCACCGTGGCGGAACAATTCTTAAAACGGCACGTAGCGAAAATTTTAAAACCAAATCCGGCCGCAAAAAAGCGTATGATAATTTAGTGCTAAATGGAATTGACGGAGTAATTGCCATTGGTGGCGATGGAACTTTTACCGGTGCAGAAATTTTTTTCCAGGAGTATGGCGTTCCTATGATTGGTATTCCCGGTACTATTGATAATGATTTGTATGGTACTGATTTCACGCTCGGATATGACACCGCAGTAAATACAGCCATTGAAGCAATAGATAAAATTCGTGATACGGCTGCATCGCACAATCGCCTCTTTTTTGTGGAAGTGATGGGACGCGATTCAGGTTGCATAGCTCTTGCAGCGGGCATTGGTGGTGGAGCAGAATATATTTTATTGCCCGAACGTGATACTGCCATAGATGATTTAATTGAAGTTTTAGAAGATGGTGCGCAAAGTAAAAAATCATCAAGTATTGTAATTGTTGCTGAGGGTGAGCATGGCGGTGGTGCATATAAAATTGCAGAGAAAGTAAAATCAAAATTTGATTATTACGATACAAAAGTTGTTGTGCTTGGGCATATACAGCGTGGCGGATCTCCATCTATTGCCGATCGGCTGTTAGGAAGCCGGTTAGGTGTGTCTGCTGTTGAAGCTTTAATAAATGGTGAGTCGCGAAAAATGGCCGGAATGATTAATAATAAAGTTGTCTTTACTCCATTTGCAGACGCAACTACTAAAGATTTTGAATTAGATAAAGAACTACTTCGTATAGCAAGTTTGCTTGCTATCTAATGTTAAACAGAATGGCAATCTGTCGTAAAGTTGATCAGATTAGCAATCTGTTTTTCACGCGAGTCAGGTGTTGAACAGATTAGCAATCTGTTTCTCGCAAATAAAATAATTTAATGAAATTGACAGATTGCTAATCTGTCCAATATAAATACCATGTCAGAAACACTAACATCAACATCAGTAATTAAATTTCCTGAATTGAATGAAATTGCAGAACAGCATCATATTCCGAATGCCATTGAACAGCGCGAATATTTAATCAATGGCGAGTTGGTAAAATGGAATGGAAAAACAGAAGATGTTTTTTCGCCTATATATATTAAGAATGAAAATGGTGAACTCAACCAATTCAGAATAGGTTCGCAACCTATTTTGGACAAAGCAACTACGCTTAAAGTTCTAGATGCTGCCATAAAAGCTTATGATAACGGAAGAGGCGAGTGGCCAACAATGCGCGTTAAACAACGCATAGAACATCTTTCAACTTTTACGCGAAGGATGAAAGAAAAGCGAACTGAAGTGGTTCGTTTATTAATGTGGGAGATCGGTAAATCTCTAAGCGATTCTGAAAAAGAATTTGATCGCACGATTGAATATATCCAGGATACGATTGATGCATTAAAAAATCTTGATCGCGAATGTTCGCGCATTCAAAATAGCGGAGGTATATATGCGCAGATACGAAGAGGTCCTTTAGGAGTTGTGTTGTGCATGGGACCTTACAATTATCCGTTGAATGAAACTTTCACAACATTAATTCCTGCTTTGATTATGGGTAATGCTGTGATATTTAAACCTGCAAAGTATGGAGTGCTACTCATTAATCCGTTACTTGAAATTTTCCGCGACAGTTTTCCTAAAGGAGTTATCAATATTATTTATGGTCATGGAGCCGAAACATCAGGATCATTAATGGAATCAGGAAAAATTGATGTGCTTGCATTTATAGGAACAAGCCGCGTTGCAAATATTTTAAAAAAGAATCATCCCAAGCCTAATCGTTTAAGAAGTATTTTAGGATTGGAAGCAAAAAATCCCGCCATCATTATGCCTGATGCTGATTTAGAATTAACAGTGAATGAATGTATCATGGGTTCGCTTTCATTTAACGGGCAGCGATGCACTGCACTTAAAATGATTTTTGTTCACAAGAATATTCGGGCAGGATTTTTAGAATTATTCGAAAAAAAAATATCACAGTTAAAAGCTGGTATGCCGTGGGATAGCGGTGTTATGCTTACACCTTTACCTGAAAAAGGCAAAATAGATTATCTTCAAAATTTAATTACTGATGCTGAAAGCAAAGGAGCAAAAGTGATTAATGAAAATGGTGGAACAGTTAACAGAAGTTTTATGTTCCCGGCAGTGTTATTCCCTGTTAACTCAGAAATGAATATTTATAAAGAAGAACAATTCGGTCCGGTAATTCCCGTAGTTGAATTCAGCGATATTAATGAACCTATAGACTATATAGTTAATTCAAACTACGGTCAGCAGGTAAGTATTTTCGGAACTGATGCCGATGCAATTTCAAATATTATTGACCCATTGGTTAACCAGGTTTGTCGTGTAAACATAAATTCGCAATGCCAGCGTGGCCCTGATGTGTATCCGTTCAATGGCCGCAAAGACAGCGCTGAAGGAACATTGAGTGTATCGGATGCTTTGCGTGTATTCAGCATCAGAACTCTAGTGGCAGCAAAAAACAATGATCTCAATAGAAAAATGATTTCTGAAATTATTGAAGAGCGCAAATCGAATTTTTTGAATACGGATTTTATCCTGTAACTCGGGATATTATCCCGAACACTGTTAAACGTTTTATTCAGTGAAAAAAACTGCATTTGTTATAAATGATAAAATTTAATCCCATATTTCCATATCCACATATTACCGATTCCCAATTTCTAATAATAGTTGTAAAATCAAATTTCTGAAATAAGTTTGTACGATTATATCAGGTGAGTTGGCGGGGACGCCAACCACGGACAAAAAGTTACCCAATTCCCCAATTCCCTAATATCCCATCCCAATGTTATTAGTAGCTGATAGCGGTTCAACAAAAGCAGACTGGAAACTTTCTTCCAATGGTGAGCATGTTGGAGATTTTATTTCAATGGGCTTCAATCCTTTCTTTCATGATTCGCAAATTGTGGTGAAAGAACTTTCGGGCATTCACGGTTTAATGGCTCATGCCGGTAATGTGACTAAGATTTATTTTTTTGGTGCGGGATGTTCTCATCCCACGCGAAATAAAATTATTGCTGACGGATTAAAAAAAGTTTTTCCAAATGCAGATATTTATGTGGGTCATGACCTGGATGCAAGTGCTTATGCCACCTGTGGCGATGAACCGGGTATAGCCTGCATATTAGGAACCGGTTCTAACTCCTGCTTTTTTGACGGCAAAAAAGTGCATGAGTTCAATCATGGTTTAGGATACATTATTGGAGATGAAGGAAGCGGAACATACTATGGTAAAAAATTGCTTGCTTATTTTCTTTATAACATTTTACCACCTGATATTCATGCCGATTTTGAAAACACCTATCATCTCACGAAGGAAATAATTATGGAAAATATTTACTACAAATCAGGAGTAAATGTTTTTCTCGCATCTTTTTCAAAGTTTTTATCGAAGCATCGCGAACATCCATACATAAAAAATCTTGTATTAAAAGGTATGGGCGAGTTTATGGATGTAAACGTTTGCAATATTAACGGCTATCACAATGTGCCTGTACATTTTATCGGTTCCATTGCATATCATTTCAATGATATTTTAAAAGAAGCAGCATCAGCGCGTAACATACATGTAGGTAAAATTATTCAGAAACCGATAGATAACCTGATGGATTATTTTCTCCTTAAAGAAAAACAAGGAATTAAATGAATTTTAGAACCGCTCTACAATTTAAAGCTCAGAAATTTAGAAGCATCACCTCCGTTACGAATTATATCCCGCACTATGGTTGATGATATTGCCGAATACAAAGGCGCACAAGGAATAAAAACAGTTTCAACTTCCTTATTTAATTCGCGATTCATTTGCGCAATAGCAGTTTCAAATTCAAAATCGGTTGCATTGCGAATGCCTCTTACAATAAAACCTGCACCAACTTTATTGCAAAAATCAACAGTGAGTTTTTCATAATGCATCACTTTAATATTTGCGTTTCCGGAAAAACTTTGTTTAATAAAATCTTCGCGCTGTTCTTTGGTGAACATGTAATTCTTGCTCGAATTAGTTCCGATGCCAATAATTATTTCATCAAATAATTTTGCTGCGCGATTAACAACATCAACATGACCAATCGTGATTGGGTCAAACGAACCGGGGAAAACTGCTTTCAGCATAAGTGAAATGTTGAACAGATTAGCAATCTGTTTTTATTAAAAGACTTCAAACGAAACTTAATTCCAAAGATATACTTTTGAAAACTTCAAATGCAACAACAAACAAATACAATTGCAATTATAGGTGCCGGTGCTGCCGGAATATTTTCTGCAATAACCTGTGCTGAAACAAATCCTCATGCAAAGGTTTTTGTTTTTGAAAAGAGCAGCAAGCTATTAGCAAAAGTAAAAGTGAGTGGGGGAGGGCGATGTAATGTAACTCATGCATGTTTTGATAAAAATGTTTTGGTGCAGAATTATCCTCGCGGTGCGAGAGAATTAAAAAGCCCGTTTTCAAAATATTTTACACTTGATATTATAAAATGGTTTGAAACAAACGGTGTGAAATTAAAAACAGAAGCCGATGGAAGAATGTTTCCTGTTACTGATGATTCGCAAACTATTATTGAATGTTTATTGCAAAAGGCTCATAAATTGAACATCGTTATTAAAACTAATTATGGAATAAGTTCAGTTGAGAAAAAGGAAAATGTTTTTGAATTAACTTTTCAGTCAGGAGAGAAATTCAATTGTGATAAATTAATTATTGCATCAGGCGGTCATCCTGAATTGAAGAGTTATGATTGGATTTCAAAACTTGGTATAAATATTATTCCTCCTGTTCCTTCGCTGTTTACATTTAATATTCCTGATTCTCCGTTTAAAGGTTTAAAAGGCACTGGATTTAATTCATGCAAAGTAAAAATCATTAAAACAAAATTAGAAGAAACGGGTCCCTTATTGATTACACATTGGGGATTGAGTGGCCCTGTGGTTTTAAAACTTTCGGCATGGGGCGCAATTGCTTTGAAAGAAATGAATTATGATTTTACGGTTACTTTAAATTTTCTTCCGGATATGAATGAAGAAAAACAGCGTGAATATTTTCTTCAGCTTAAATCATCATCACCAACAAAAAAAATATCCAATACAAAATTTGAAACACTTACCAATCGCTTTTGGGAAAGGCTTTGTAACCTTTCGAATATAGGTGATGATTTAAACTGGGCATCCATCAACAAGCAACAATTGAATGCATTGATACAAAACACAGTCAATCATCAATTGCACGTAAAAGGAAAAACAACTTTTAAAGAAGAGTTTGTTACAGCAGGCGGTGTTGATTTAAAGGAAGTGGATATGCAAACCATGCAATCAAAGAAAATAGCCGGTTTATATTTTGCAGGCGAAGTTTTAAATGTGGATGGAATTACAGGCGGCTTTAATTTTCAAAATGCGTGGAGTACGGGGTGGATTGCGGGGAGGAGTGCAGTGGCAGTTTAGGGATTCGTGTTTAAATTTTCGGTGTTTTTATTCAATAAACGAAATGCGGTTTAAATTTCAGAAAGTAACTGGTGGTATTCATCCGGAGATAAATTTATTTCTCTCAGAATTTGACGGATTAAAGAGCGTCCCATATCCTCTTTAGCATGATGCGGCAAGGTGGTATAACGTCCGCCTGCATGACGATAAAAAACATGACTTCCTTTTTGACGGATTATTTTGAAACCTAATTTGAGTAAAAGCTTTTCAAAAGTCTTTGCATCTGTCAGAACCAATCTGCTCATACTCTTACCTGCATGTTTTGAACTCCGATAAATTCCGGTAGCAATTGAATATCCTCATCGCTCATCTCTTCAAGGCATAATTCAATTACTTCTTTCAACTTTATGTTTAGTTCATCGAGCGATTTAGCATGAGTGTGTGCACCGGGTAAATTAGAAACAACTCCAATGTACATTCCTGTTTCCCTGTCGCGTTCAATTTGTGCTGTGAAATTGTATGATTTCATCGTGTATCAATTTTAATTATTTCAAAAATACAATAAATTCTACTCATTTCGCGGTAGGAGTTGTTCTTGGTTGTTAAAAAAAACAACAACCACAGGCAGGATTTTAAAACAACTGAAAAGCAGCTATAATCAAACCCGCAAGAACAGCATTAAAACCAACCATCCATAGTATATCCTCATTTCCATTTTTGCTAAATCTTCTTTGGTGGCAAGGCGGTCACGTTCAATTTGAAAACGGTTTTCAATTGCAATCATTGATATTTTTTTTCAAAGTTAAATTGCTATCGCATGTTATGCAAATCAATTATTATAGAATATGCAGGCAAGGTTTTAAATGTGCATGGAATAACAGGTGGTTTTAATTTTTAAAATAAGTGAAGTTCGGAGTGGATTGCTGGTCATGTAGGATGTATTAGTAATCTGTCCCGAACGTAAAAGACAGATTGCTAATCTGTCCAACGAAAAAATAGGCTACAATATTCTTTCCCCTGTTTTCATAATCTCCCCAATAAACGGATCTTCTTTTTCTGAAATTGTAGAAGGGTAAGGATGAAATTCAATCAACTTATATTTCAATAAAAGCTTTTTTATTTTATCTCCATCAAGGTAATGCACTCCCGTAAATTTTTCATCCCACAACGCCAAATCAATATCAGAGTTTAAATGTGCGGTATCAGAAACAACAGAACCAAACAGCCATGCCTGTGTGGGGTTGTATCCTAATAATCTTAAATCGTTTATGAAACCGGTGGCAGTTTCTATTGCAGTTTTTCTATTAAGCATAATCGTATATTTTCAATCATTTTTTGTTTACTCTCGATGTAATCTTTGGTGGCAGTTTTAAAAATCAAATTCCTGTAATCAGGATAACGTCCTTCAATATTCCAAAAATTAATCACTCTGAAGTCGGCTTGCATTTCTTCAGTCAAATTAAGTTTTGAATGGTCGTGCAAAATAGTAAGGTTATGTATGCGTGGAGGGTAATCACCCTCATTATCTTTTACCCAATGGGCTTTTAATAATTTCTCAATGCATAAATGCCAGCAAAAAAGCGCCATCATATATCTGCCTCCTGCAATTAGGGTTTCGGCAGATTGCCAACTTTCCTCCGCCCCTTCCTTCCAGTATTGAATATGAATTGATTTGTTTGCCATTTTACAAACGTACACTTAATTCTCTTTTTTGGTTGACTTATCAGAACAAAAAATAACGGTTTATATTTTGCAGGCGAAGTTTTAAATGTGGATGGAATAACAGGCGGTTTTAATTTTCAAAATGGATGGAGTACGGGGTGGATTGCGGGGAGGAGTGTTGCTTTGTGAAACAGTTAACTGGAAAGAAAGGCTTTGTATTTTAATTACAGGCTGACTCATTCACTTTGAAATATGCTCTCAGGCAATGAGCTAAAATATCAGCTCTATAGGGAGGTAAAGGTTTACCACCCATTCTGAACGCCTTAAAGGAAGTAATATATAATGGTGTTTTGATGCTATCAACCCAAAGATTGCCTATGCTATCAACTCTGCATTCAAGTTCTATTTCAAATCCAATTGGAAGCGGATTAGGAGCTTCAGGAGTTAAATTCATTTGAACGTAACGAGCATATTTGTCCCCGTCTCCAAAAATGTTTTTATCTTCAGAATACCCACCTTTACACCCGAAATAAATGATTTTTGTATCATTGGCACGTTTTCTATTTGAAATATATGTTAAGATAACACTACATTTTTTATTCGCTTGGAAAACAATTGTTTCTGACTGTTCAGTTGGATTTGTAAAAATCATTAGAATGATCCATGATAATATGATGCAACCCGCAATAATATCTGGTACTTTTATGGGTTTTTTAAACAGTGGATTCATCGTTGATGTATTTAATGATTCGAATGTAAAAATTGATTGCAATTTGTTTATTGCAAATGCTTGTGGTTGGTGTTTTCTCTTAAACAATCGTACATCTAAATAGCGCAATGTACACTTGCGCTATTTTTAGGATAAACTTGAATTATTGAAAGTTTCAATTCACGATTTCATTTTCCTCCCAATAGGTATTTGAATTATAAATTTAGTTGTTAACCGGTTCACTAACTTTCATCCCGGGCTGTGGAACAATGCGGATGTATGGCTTAACAGCTTTCCAACCTTCTGGAAATTTTTCTTTTGCTTCTGCATCGGGTAATGAAGGAAGGATAATTACATCTTGTCCGTTTTCCCAATTTACAGGAGTAGCTACTTTATAACCTGCTGTTAATTGCATTGAATCGAGCACGCGAAGTATTTCATGAAAGTTGCGGCC
>JBDTRM010000166.1:0-7328 GCA_039931675.1 Bacteroidia bacterium
GAATACCATCAACCAATTTTGGTTTTTCAATTAACTCATTTGCAATTTCAGCAAGTTGTGCATCCTCCAAAAAATCAGCGGGCGATTGCAAAACATTTTTCAAAATCTCCAGCACTTCTTCTTTTGAATAATCGCGATAATATTTTTCTATTTTATTTAATGCAAAGCCGATTACAATTCCTTTCGGAAAGCCTAGTGCCCTGATATCATCTCCGTTAATTTTTTGAATGTTCATGGTATAAAATTATTAATATAAAATTAGAAGATTGTTCTCAAAACTATTTTCCAAATTCTTTCAACACCCTCACTTTTTAATAATGAGAAAAAAAATATTTTCATTAAACTTTAAAAACAATGCAAACAAAAATCTCAGCACCGCGTAATCATAAAAAATCAAAAAAAGAAAAAGTCGAATACGGAAAATCGTGAAACGGTTTCGTAAATGAAAGAATGTTCTGGGGTGTTAATTGCATTTATAAGCATTTTGGTTTTGGATTCAAATAAATTTCCTTTTACAAAAAGAATCATTGCATTTACCAATTGAGTGCTTCAGGCGCCTGATTTAAAAGTGTATTTGTTTTAGGCAATTTCTGCCTTTGCCTGATTAACTCTTTCCAAACTGTAGGATGAGAGTAACTTAAAATATCGTTTTTAATCGAATCTAATATTCCTTGCTTTGCATTTGCAAAATTTTTATTTTTATCAATAGCTCCCCAATCATCATTGATTGCATTAATCAAATCCTGGAAATTTTGCGCATTCTTTGCAGCAACATATTTCTCCAATCGTGAAATAAAAAATTTTGCAGCGTTCTTCCTGTTTGCTACCAAAGCGGCTCTTGTATTAAGACCTAATAAATCCTTTGTGTATTTGGCTTTAAGATATTCTCTCGTTCCGGCAGCAAATTTTTCGGTAAACACAAATTGCTGATTTACTAAATCAAGTTCAAGAAAATCCAATGGATTTTCAATTCGCTGGTTAATGAATAATGCATCGTCATTTGCAGGTTTGGTAAATGTTCCTCTTGCTGGAGTAACATCCTGTGCAGTTGTGGAATTTTTTGGATTGAAAATTTTAAACTTGTCTGATTTATGATGTGTGTTGCATTTACTGCAAGCCAAAACATAATTGTCCCATGCAAATGCTTTTTCGGGATATAACTTTTTTGGAAAAATATGTTCAATATCAGTGGCTTCATTTTGCTCGCAATACACACATATTTCTACACCAACACACATTCTAATCAATGTGTTCCTAATGTCTTTGAAAGCTGCCTTGCCTGTACCGGAAGCTTTGCTACTCCACTTAGCATTTGCTTTTTTTGCCTGAGCTTCAAAGGTTGATTCATTAATAATTTGATTCTGAACCAAACTTAAATGTGCAACAGAAGAAGCTTGAATGGTTTCAGAGTTCAAGTTTATCATCGGTAGAAAAAGTATTTCTTAATTCCTGTAATTTATTTTCTTCTTCTGTTGAAATTTTGCCCGCTGTTTTCTTTTTGCTTAGTTGAACTAATTCTTCTTTCATTTCAGTAGAATCTACATTTATGGTAACATCAGCACCAAAAATTTCTGTTCCGTAAGCGTCAAGCACATTTCCAAAAACCAAGCGGTTTCTGTCATCGCCTTCAATTTGTTTTGATTCACTCTCACTGCCCGGTGCCGCTAATCTCCATATTGTTCCTTTATCGCAAGCCCGGCAAATCAAAGGGCTGTGAGTAGTTACGATAAACTGAATGTTCGGAAAATATTTAATGAACCATTGCCCTATCCGGGTTTGCCAGGTGGGGTGAAGATGGGCATCAATTTCATCTATCAAAACCACTCCGGGTAAATCAATGTGCATCTGGTTATTACCAATTTTTTTAAAGACACCCTCTGCACCATACACTCTTAATAGTTGACGAATTAATTCAAAAGTAAGGCTCAGGATAGAACGATACCCATCACTCATTTGAATGACCTTAACCTCGCTTTTATTTCCATCCGTAAAAATCAAATCTCCATCTAAATCTACTTTTTCAAAATGAGCATTATGAGGCAGTAATCCACTTTCATTAATAAACTTCTTAATGTTTTGATAAATTAATTCCGATTCATTCCCGTATAAAGATTCAGGTTCCTGAACCGTTCCCAAATCGTTGTTCTCTTTTTGCTTTAATCTTTTTCTGTCAAGTTCTTTTATCCAATCCAATGTTTCAGTAAGAGCTGTCTCTTCTCCAAATACAGTTAAATGAGCACCGGCTTTAGGAGCAGAATAAAATACCTTGTTGCGTTTTTCTTCACCACCTGTAAATCGTCTGAATGGACCAAATGCAACAGAAAACCATCCATTATTTGAGCCCCAATTAAAGTTTAATGGATTAATACTTGCAGCTTTTATATTACTGGTAAAATCAATTTTCCCATTCCGTTTAAAACTAAAAATGTTTTGTATTGGTTTTTTCGGAGACCTGGTTTGTGAGATCTTATCATATTTTTCATCTCTTGTTAGTTGTATCTCAATGAAACCTTCCGTTTCGTTATATCTTAACCACTCATTCCACACCGGGAAAACTGCTTGTATCTGTTCAGGCCCTATGAGTAAGGCAGCTATAGACCTTACAACGCTTGATTTACCCGCTCCATTATCACCAATCAAGACATGCCAACCGGCAGGGTTTTCAAATTCCATTTTAAATTTTTGAATGGAACGAATATTTTTTATTTCAACAGATTTAATATACATTTTTTGCCATATTTTTATTTCGGCAATATTCAAAATTTTTAAGAGAATTGACTAATCACCATGATATAAAAACCGTCTCTTTTCCAATAAAAACTTTCCACATTCTTTCAACACCTCCCTTTTTTAATAAAGAGAAAAAAATATTTTCGCACCAATAAACAACATTATTAAATTTTACAACAATGCAAACAAAAACCGCATCAAAGCAAAATCAGAAAAAAACAAAAAAGAAAAAGGCGAATAAAGAAAATCGTGAAACGGTTTCGTATCATCGCAAGCCCGAAGACCTTTCGCATAGTGAGTGGCAAACCGCTTTGCGTAAACAGTTTGCTGTAAACAATCCGTTCAAAATAAAAAACTTAGACGGGCATGAAGTGTTTTCTGATTTCTCGGTTTTTAATCCTGCAACAAAAAATACGTACAAGGTAGCAATACGCGGCATGGAGCCTGGTGCGAATTTTTGTTCGTGTTATGATTTTAAAACGAATCAGCTGGGCACTTGCAAACACATTGAAGCGGTGTTGTTTCAACTCACTGCAACAAGACGTAACCGCGAAATTTTTCAGATGGGATTTAATCCTCATTACACTTCTGTTTATCTTTTTTACGGTGAAGAGCGTGTTGTGAAAATCCGAGTAGGCAGCGAAGAATCGAATGCATTTAAAAAACTGGCGAAAGAATATTTTGATAAAAATGATTGCATCACGCAAAAAGGTGTTGAGCATTTTGAAACATTTTTAGAGAAGGCACATCAGTTGCATCCTGATTTCAGGTGTTACAATGATGCATTTGAATTTGTGTTGAATATGCGCGAGCAGTTTAACAGGCATGAGTATATCGCAAAGCGTGCCCTTGATAATATTGACAATAAGTATTTCGATACGCTGATGAAAGCAAAATTATTTCCTTATCAGAAACAGGGAATTTTATTTGCTGCAAAAGCAGGAAGATGCTTGATTGCTGATGATATGGGATTGGGAAAAACCATCCAGGCAATTGGCGCTGCAATGCTTTACAAAAACGAATTTAATGTACAGCAGGTTTTGATTGTTTGTCCTACTTCGCTCAAGTACCAATGGAAATCGGAGATTGAAAAATTTACTGATGCAACGGTTGCGGTAATTGAAGGCGGGCAGGCGAAGCGAATGGAGCAGTATAAAAATGATGAATCGTTTTTTAAAATCATTACTTATAACGTGGTACCAAATGATATGCCTTACCTGCGAGAGTTAGAACCTGACCTGGTAATACTTGACGAAGCGCAACGTATAAAAAACTGGAATGCAAAAATTTCGATGCAGGTGAAAAAAATTGCATCACGTTTTGCAATTGTGCTTACTGGAACGCCCCTGGAAAATAAATTAGAAGAGCTTTATTCTATCATGCAATTTGTTGCTCCTTTTCATCTCGGACCGTTGTATGAATTTTTAAATAGTCATCAAATCAAAGAGGCAAATGGAAAATTAATTGGCTATAAAGATTTGAATAAAATAGGTGAGCGATTGCGGGATGTAATGTTACGCAGGCATAAGAAAGAAGTGCTGAAACAATTGCCTGCACGAATGGATAAAAATCTTTTTGTTCCCATGACATTGGAACAAATGGATATGCATGAAGGTTACAAGCAAGAGGTTGCAAGGTTAATTCTAAAATGGCAACGCCTTGGGTTTTTAGATGAAAAGGATAGGCAACGTCTGCTTATTAATTTGAATTTGATGCGCATGGTATGTGATAGCAGTTATATAGTTGACCAAGAAACACGATACGATACGAAGATTAATGAGGTGATGAATATTTTGGACGAGGCGCTTGCATCAGGTGATGACAAGGCTGTGGTGTTCAGCCAGTGGGAACGAATGACTCGCCTGATAGCCGCTGAACTTACTGAACGTGGAATAGAATTTTCATACCTGCACGGTGGAGTAGAAAGTTCAAGGAGAAAAGATTTGCTGCACAATTTTGCCAATCGCGATTCGTGCAAAGTTTTTCTTTCAACTGATGCAGGCGGTGTAGGATTAAATTTGCAATCGGCTTCATTGCTTATCAATTGCGACATTCCGTGGAATCCCGCTGTACTGGAACAACGAATTGCGCGCATCTATCGCATGGGGCAAAAGAAACAGGTTAACATTATCAATCTTGTTTCGAAGGATACAATTGAAGAAAAAATGCTGGGCTTATTGGCATTCAAATCGGGAATGGCTGCAGGTGTTTTAGATGCAGGAGAGTCTTCAGTATTCCTCGGTGAAAGCAAATTCAAACAGTTGATGAAAACTGTTGGTGAGATGATTGAAGAACCTGCAACAGTTGAAACACCAACTGAATCAACACCTGCCGATGAGTTTGAAAAAGTACAGCAGTTAGAACTTTTTGAAAATACTGTTGAAACAAATGGCTCATCCTATTCAGGTGATGATGATGTTAGCAATAACAATAACAACGGACACGAAAATGGAAATGGAAGTGCAACTACGCAAACATCAAATGCAAACGATGTGATACAATTAGGTGCAGCATTTTTTGGAAAAATTGCAGCCACATTAGCTGACCCTGTCGCAACAAAACAACTGGTTCAATCAATCACCGAAAAAGATGCAAGCGGAAAATCATATTTGAAAATTCCTGTGGAGAGTGAAAATGTTGTTGCCAATATGTTGCAGTTGATTGGAGGTTTTTTTGCAGGCAATGCTAAAATGAATTGACAAACTATTCAATGCCACGAAGACACAAAGGCACTAAGCTTTTTTCCTTGTGTCTTAGTGTCTTTGTGGCAAAAAAATTTTCTTTGTAATACAAAATAAAAATACCATGACAACAAAAGACAAACGCATTGACGAATACATTGCAAAGGCTCAACCATTTGCACAACCTATTATGATACGCTTGCGCGAACTTGTTCATGTCGCATGTCCTGATGTAACTGAAACTATTAAATGGGGAATGCCCAGCTTTGAATACAAAGGACCGATGTTTGGTTTCGCTGCATTCAAACAGCATTGTGTAATGGGTTTTTGGAAATATAAATTATTGAATGACCCGAAAGGTTATTTACAGGAGCGGTCAAATAGTGGTGGAGATGCCATGGGCAATTCAGGAAGAATTACCTCGCTGAAAGATTTACCTCCTGATAAAGCAATCATTGATTTCGTAAAACAACATGTAAAATTAAATGAGGAAGGAATTAAAGTAGAGAAGAAAAAACCTGCTCCCAAAAAAGAAATACCTGTACCAAAAGAAATGATTGTCGCTTTAAATAAAAATAAAAAAGCAAGAGATGTTTTTGAAAATTTTTCACCTTCTAATAAACGCGAATATTTGGAGTGGATAACAGAAGGAAAAACGGAAGAAACAAAAAACAAAAGATTAACCACAGCCATTGAATGGATGAGCGAAGGCAAAGGGCGCAACTGGAAGTATGAGAAAAAGAAATGAGTGATTTGCAATTTTTATACTAAGAGGTTTTTATTAATTGATTTATCTTTGCAATGCCTGCAAAATAAACCTTTTTAACGAATTTAAGCATTCAATCATCTTATTTTATAAATTTTACCAAGTACGGTAATTTAAAGTGACACTTTAAATTACCGTACTTGACTATTTCTATTATATTTGCAAAATGATAGAAAGAACACTACATAAAACCATTGAAGGCTACCTTAAAAAATTTCCTGCTGTTGCGCTTCTTGGTGCAAGACAAGTAGGTAAAACAACATTGGCAAAACAGATAGGCAAGGAATTAAAAGGTGGATGTCTTTATCTCGACCTTGAAAAAACATCAGACTTAAAAAAGTTGGATGATGCCGAAAGCTATTTGAATCTGCACAACGATAAATGCATCATCATTGATGAGGTACAAATTAAACCTGAATTGTTTTCGCTGTTGCGTGCATTGATTGATGAGAAAAGAAAAGCGGGAAGGTTTATGTTGCTGGGTTCTGTATCTCCAGATATTGTTAAGGGTGTTTCACAATCGCTTGCGGGACGAATTATGACTACTGAGATGGGATGTATTAATATTGCTGAAATCGGGGATAAATACTCCTATAAGAAGCATTGGTTTCGTGGTGGTTTTCCGGATGCGTTCACTGCAAAAACCGACAATGACTCCAGCGAATGGTTAGACACTTTTATCTCAACCTACATCAATAAAGACATAGAATTTTTGTACGGGACAGGAATATCGAAAAGTGTGATGCAGGGGTTTTGGCCCCTGTTGGCTAATCATTCATCGCAAGTATGGAATGCACAGGCGTATGCAAAAGCGCTGGGAGTTTCAAGCCCGACTATTTCGCGTTATCTTGATTTGCTTGAAGCAGGTTTTATTGTTCGCAAGTTGCCATCGTATCACGTGAATGCAACCAAGCGCATCATCAAGGCTCCGAAAGTTTATATACGCGACAGTGGATTGATTCACAGGTTGGCGCGCATGCATAAATTCCAGGCCATATTTGAAAGCCTCATTGCAGGCAGTTCATGGGAAAGTTATGTGGTGGAACAAGTAGAGCAATTGAAGCACAAGGATATTGACTTGTATTTTTACCGCACGCAAGGCGGTGCCGAATGTGATTTGGTTTTTGTGAACGGCATAAAAGTTATTGCAT
>JBDTRM010000167.1:0-35727 GCA_039931675.1 Bacteroidia bacterium
TTTAAAAATACTTTTTGAAAGCCTTTTAATTCTTTTAAAGGACGTGTGATGCTTCCAACCATATCCCGCACATACAATTGCACCACTTCTTCACCATCATACTTTCCTGAATTGGTTAGCTTAACAGAAACTGTTATTGAATCAGAAAAATTTATTTTCGTTTTACTGATGTTCAAATCAGTGTATTCAAATTTTGTATAACTCAATCCATATCCGAAAGGATACAAAGGAGAGTTGGGAACATCTAAATATTTTGAAGTGTATTTATTATTCTGGTCATAAGGTCTTCCTGTATTTTTTGCATTGTAATAAATGGGAATTTGTCCAACATTGCGTGGAAAAGTCATCGTTAATTTTGCTGAAGGATTATAATCTCCAAACAACACATCTGTAATTGCATTTCCAGTTTGTGTACCTGCAAACCAAGTTTCAAGAATTGCATCCATATTATCATTTTCCCATTGCAAAGTGAGCGGACGTCCATTCATCAAAATCAAAACTATTGGCTTACCTGTATGCTTTAATGCATGCAATAATGCTTTTTGATTTTCCAATAAACCAATATCACTTCGGCAGGCGGCTTCACCGCTCATGCCAAAAGTTTCTCCTAAAGCAACCACTAATAGATCAGCATTGATGGCAACGCCTATTGCCTGGTCAATTAATTGCTTTGGCGTGAGTGAATCCATTTCAATTTGTCCGTCATGGTCGTTTAATCTTTTTCGCAATGGCTCATCATCCATGATGTTGCAGCCTTTGGCATAAAGAAATTTTCCCTCCCCGAATTTCTTTACTAACCCTTCCCATAAACTTATGGCTTGTTTGTAATCACCTGCACCGCTCCAGTTACCGATTACGTTTCGTTTGTCATTTACAAAAGGACCGATGAAAGCAATTTTTTGATTTTGATTTAAGGGCAATAAATCGTTATTGTTTCTCAACAACACCATGCTGCGCATGGCAGTTTCTTTTGCAAATGCCATTTTATCTGTACTCATCAATTCTTTGGCTGCATCAGGATTGCTCACATATTTATAAGGGTCTTTAAATAAACCGAGATTATATTTTGCTTCTAAAATCAATCTGCAGGCATCATCAATTTGTTTCATAGTAACGCGTCCTTCCTTCACTAACTTTGGAAGTTCATTAATAAAAAGTTCTCCTACCATATCCATTTCTACAGGTGCTGATATTGCCAGTTGCGCAACTGCTGCACCATCTCCCATGCCATGTTGAATCATTTCATTGATGGCTGTATAATCAGTAGCAACAAACCCTTTAAAGCCCCATTCTTTTCTGAGCAAATCAGTCATCAACCATTTGTTTGCGCTTGAAGGGATACCATTAATTTCGTTGAACGAACTCATCACTGTGCTTACGCCTGCATCCACAGCGGCTTTATAAGGCGGCAAATAATCATTATACATTTTTACTTCACTCATATCAACAGTATTATAATCTCTACCGGCTTCGGCTGCACCATACAATGCAAAATGTTTTACGCAAGCCATTATGTTTTTTGAATCATTGTAATCATTTCCTTGATAACCATGCACCATTGCTTTCGCGATCAGTGAACCGAGATAAGTGTCTTCGCCTGCACCTTCTGAAACTCGTCCCCAGCGGGGATCGCGGGCAATGTCAACCATGGGGCTGAAGGTCCAGCACAAACCGTCTGCGCTTGCTTCTTCGGCCGAAGTGCGTGCAATTTTTCCTATCATCGGTATATCCCAACTGCAAGATGTTGCAAGGGGAATCGGAAAAATTGTGCGATGACCGTGTATTACATCATAACCAAAAATGAGCGGAATTTTTAATCGCGTTTTAGTTACTGCAAGCTCCTGCAATTTGCGAACGGCAACAGGTGTGTAAGTATTAAATACTCCACCAACCAAACCTTTTTCAATCTTGCTTTCAACATCAGTACTGAGCAACGGACCTGTAACATCAAAACCTACTGAAGGCAAATTAAGTTGCCCTATTTTTTCTTCAACTGTCATTTGCTTCATCAGTGAATCAATGAAAACCTTTTTGCGTGAATCGTTTTTTGAAATTGATTGCGCTGAAGTGAAGAGTGAGAAGGAGAGGAGTAGAAGGAGGGTTATTTTGATTTTCATGGAGGAAACGTTTTTAGTTGAAAATTACCATTGCATTAAATTAATTTTTAGACTTACTCATAAGAAACATCAATGCACAAACCCAAGCGTATTCATCCCTACAGTAACTTCAGGAGCGGACATGAATAAATTCCAGAGCATTTGTGTGCGGTAGTTTTCAATCATGATAACTTGTGGTCCCTGGTCAATGGCGAGATAAGAGGTGCCATACCAGCCATTGGTTGCATTGAATGCATCGTAGAAACCATATTGCCCCCAAAGTTTATCTCCTAAGGTATAGTAAAAAAATTTAATGGCATCAATTGAGTTTTGTGGCGTGTAAACTATTGACGCTATGGCTGCAGTGGGTGTGATAACGCCAAGGTCATTCGTGGGCGAATGTGCATCGTAGCCACTTTGATTATCGCTTGAGGTAAGCCCCCAGCATTGCGCACTGTAACCGAAATAGTTTAAGGGATTGGCTATGCAGTAAGCCCGATTGATTAATGTATGATTGGTGTTTTGGGTTTCGTAATTTGCATACTGGTCGCTAAGATTGCGTGGGTCGAAACCAAGAAAGGAGTAGTGCGAAAAGAACAATGGACCTCCATAAGGATAGCCTAACGGGAGAGTGTATCCGTAATAGGTATTTCCGTTAATCATGTTTGAACTCACTGCCCAACCCTGGTGATATACGCTGGCAGTTATGGGATGCGTTGGAGATGATGATGCAAGAAAATAAGTGATGAGACATTCGTTGTAACCTTTAATCTGCATGTTCATAGCCCAGCCGAGATTGGGCGACCAATGCCAGTATAAAACATTTTGCCCGCCTTGCGTAAACCAGTCCCACTCTACTTCGCGCCACAGCGTATCTATTTTTTGTTTAATCATATTTTCCTGCTGGTCGCTTGCATTTAAAAACTGCCGCACAGTAAGCAAGCCTTGTATCATGTAAGAGGTTTCTACTAAATCTGCACCATTATCATTAGGGCTGAACGGAATTACCTGTCCTGTAGTCCCATTCATCCAATGTGGCCATGCGCCATGAAAGCGGTTGGCTGTTTGAAGAAAGCTTACAATAGTTTGCAGTCGGTCAACTCCTTGCTGGCGCGTTATGAAATTGCGTTGAATACCTACTAATATACTCATCACCCCGAAGCCGCTTCCACCAATGGTTACTACATTAGGCGTTGATTCGCGCTCAGGTGTAAGACCGCTTACAGGATGAGCAAAATCCCAGAAATATTTAAATGTCTGGTGCTCTACTTCGGTGAGTAAATCATCATCAGTAAGAACAGGAAACTTTGGAGTGGTGTCTAATGCTGAATAAAATATTCTTTTATAACCACTGAATATACTTCCATTCTTACCATGAATGCTATTTGACAAATTCAATTCATATTTTTCAAAATGTGAGAGTGGTTGTGTTGCGTTTATGTGAAGGGTTTTATTGCTGTCGGAATAAGAAAACTGTAGCGATGCACTCGCTCCTGATTTTGCAACACGAACTGAAAAGGCAGTTATCGTAGTAGTATCAAGAGGAAGATTAAATTTTATGATTGCAGGAAAGTTTCGGTTTATATTAGTGAGGCGTGCTGCAGAAAAAAAAGAAACTCCATCAACAGATAAAGAATCAATTTTAAGGTCTTTCTTTTTTGTAATGAATGGAACAGTTACCTCAGTAAATGATTTGCCTGAAGAACTTTTGAGGTCATGTGTTATTTGCAGTGAATAGGTTTGGTTATATTGTAAATTGGATTGAGGTGTGGCAGAAATGGTTTTGTTGTTATCAATCAAATCAAAAGTGAGCGGAATGTTATTTCCGTTTTGTGAAAGCGTGAAAGCTCCTGCCACGGAAGCTTCATTTACTTCACTTGAAAAAGTAGCTACAATAGGTTCGTCAACTGGTACATCAACATTTGAAGAAGTATTGTCAAGACTTAAAGTTAAGGTGCCTGATCTTAACCATGTCAATAAAAATTGTTCCTGCTCTTTTTTGCAGGAAGAAATAATTGCTGAAATGAAAATGATAACCAGTAAAGAAAACTTTGCGCTTTTCATTGGGGTAAAAATAAAATAAAGCAGGCAGTAAAAATTAATTTCCTGCCTGCTTTATTAAATAATTAAACTTGCCGATTACGGTTTTTCTGCATTGTAAAGTGTTGAAACTTCTGCACCGGTTAATTGCTTGTTCCATATACGGAAATCATCCAATCCACCAATATAAGTGTTTGTAGCTCCGCTGAATGTAGCCCATGCGTCGGTTGTAAATGACTTATCAACCCACCATCCTAAAGCAAGTTTATCACCAAGTCCTGTTCGCGGTGTTTGCGTAGCATCCACCACGTTACCAAGTTTAATATCGTGCATTTCATAAGGATCACCTGTTATAAAATCCAAATCTTTTTCCATAATTTTATTACCATCAATATAGATAGTTTTCACTGCTGACAGAGCATCAAAAGTTAATACAATCTGAACCCATTTGTTAGACAACAATGCCGGAATGCTTCCTGTATAATCAAATGTGGTTTCTCCGCTTACATTTCCATCGCCATTAGGATCTTCATCATCACCTGCATTATCAAGGCCGTTAGGGTCAGGGTTTACTTTATGTCTTGAGGTCCATTTAAACCAATCAAGGTTGTTTCCAACTTCAAGCTGGTAACCGTAAAAAATATTATATCCAAAAATGGGGCGAGATGTTCCCACAGGGAAATTTGTTGGATCCATTTTGCACCAGAAGCTGATACTCATAGATGGAGCGATCAGTTTTAAACCGCTCAATTCAACTAAATCACCATTACCCGCAGAAGTTGCCCCTCTAAAATTAGCAGCACTGTTTGCTTTACCGAAGCGATCTGCCATGTAAGCAACCTGTGCCCCCGGAGCTACTGTTGCATTGCCTGTCAAATCACTTATGCCGCCATTCAATTGTAAATACATCACCTGGCTTGCCGCCTGAGGTGCTGTTCCTAAGCCAATGCCTTCAGTTTTAAAGGTTACCGATTTAGTTGCCATCACTTCACCTTTATCAGATTTAATTCCGGTGAAAGTAAGCGTGTAATTGCCACCACCATTTAAATCAGCAGCAGGATCAATCGTTACAGTTGAACCTGATGTAGTAATGTTCAGACCAACGTTAGTGCTTGTAGAACCTGAACTCAATGTAATGTTAGTTGTATTAGCCGTGGCCGGATCAACTGTTGTGCTGAATGTTGCAACAAAAGTGGAATTAAGAGCCACACCTGTTGCCGATGTTGCGCCATTAAGGTCTGTACTGCCCGCAGTTAAACTGCTGATTGTAATTGCTGGATTGCTGTCTTTCTTACACCCGACAAAGGTTAAGCCCGCTGCTAATAAGCAAAGGCTCGCTGTCTTTAAAATTGCTCTGTTCATTTTTTTTGTTTTTGTTTTTGTTTAAAATTAACTGATTATATAAACTTACTAAAATTCATGAATATTACCAACCCGGATTTTGAGTGAGTGCTCCTTCTGACAAATCAATTTCACTTTGCGGAATCGGAAACAATTCGTTTTTGCCAGCAACGAAACCTAACGGGCCGAGTACCTGCGCTGCTCTTCCTGTTCTAAGCAAATCATAAAACCTGTCGCTTTCCATGGCCATTTCTGCTCTCCGTTCTTTGTAAACTACATCTAAATCAACAGTTGCAAGAGCGCCTAATCCAGCTCTCTGTCTTATCTGATTTATATAAATCAATGCCTGCCCGCTATTTCCGTTACGCACTAATGCTTCCGATGCTATAAGCAATACTTCGGCATAACGTATAATGCGAATGTTATGTCCCCATTCTGTTGAAGTGTTTGTGCCGGGAGTCCATACTTTCCTGTTATATGTTTCTTTTTCTTTAATAATTGAGTTTGTAGGGGGATCGCTATATGTAATGTCAGGGGTAGAAATATCCCCAACTATTAATACACCATCTATAATATCACCTAATGAAATAATAGTGCCAGTGTTCCTTGCATCGCCCGGTTCAAAGAAATTGGCAAGATCAACAGATGGACGATTAAATCCCCATCCTTTATTTGGAGCTCCTCGCACACCCTGCGTATTTGCATATTGATTTCCACCCTGGGCAGTATTCTCAAACTCGCGGGCACCTACTTCAAAAATTGATTCACTACCGTATTGTCCTGCAACCGAAAACGCATCAGTGAACTGTGGCATCAATGCATAATCGTTGGTATTGATTACATCCATTGCATATTGTTCAGCTTTAGTATAGTCAGCAAGATATAAATACACTTTTGCCATTAAAGATTGTGCAGCTCCTTTTGAAGCTCTGCCAATGTCATCTGCACCATAACTATTTTTTGATGGAAGATTAACTATTGCATATTCCAGGTCGGGAATAATAATTTCATTATAAATTTCCTGTTTGGGTGAGCGTGGCATTTTTCTTTCAGCTTCAAGATTGATCACCTTGGGCACATCACCAAATGCACGAACAAGATTGAAATAAAACATGGCCCTGAAAAAACGCGCCTCTGCAATATAGCGTGTTCGCAATGCAACATCCATTTCAATAATGGAAACCTTTTCGTTTACCACATTAGCGAATTTAATTCCTTTATAAAGTGCGGCATACCATCGGGGTAATTCTTCAATGGAAGGGGTAAACTGGTAGCTTTTATATAGGTTAAGATGACTTTGATCGCCAGGGTTACTTCCTTTTTCTGCATCATCGCTTAATAGATCAGCTATAGGATAACCGCCTGAATAAATATTCCAGTCGTGCATGCTGCCATAAACTGCATTAACAGCAAGCAAAGCATCGGCTGCACTTTGGGGAAATAATGCACTCGTTAAGTTGCCTTGCGGTTTTACATCAAGAAAATCTTTTTTGCATGAAATGCTCAAAAGCATAAAGAATAAAAACACTAATGAATATTTTTTCATGATTCTGTTTCTCTTTTAAAAATTAAAATTAATACCCACAGAATATACTGCTGTAACAGGATATACACCCAAGTCAATGCCAGATGATAATGCATCTTCAGTAGCAATTTCGGGAGTGTAACCTGAATACTTAGAAACGGTAAACAAGTTTGTTGCTCTTACATAAACTGATGCTTTGCCTAACTTTAATTTGCTTACGAGTTTCGATGAGAAATTATAATTGACTGTTAAACTCCTTAACCGAAAGAAAGATCCGTTCTGTAGAAAATAAGAGGAAGGCTCATAATTAACGCCACCAGAAGATGGCATGGGTTCTGAATTGCTGGTGCCATCTCCATTCCAGTGATCTTTTACATTTGCTTCAAAGTTGTACAGGTCAGGACGAATCTCAGCTTTACCATTGTAAATTTTATTTCCCATCTGCCCGCTAAAATCCATTAAAAAGTCGAAACTTTTATAATTGAGCGTGAGATTAAATCCGTAAACGAGTTTTGGAATATATGAACCAAGGTAAGTACGATCATCAGTAGTAATTACCCCATCATGATTAGTGTCCTCATACTTTAAATCGCCCACTTGCTGACCATTGAGTTTAGGGCTTGCATCTAACTCTGCCTGGTTTTGAAAAACTCCTATTACATTGTATCCATAAAATTCGCCAATTGAATGACCAACTACTGTACGTGTTACGGATTGACCATTACCAAGAGAACCCGAAATAATAAAAGAGTTTGCTCCTGTAGTTGCACCAAGTTCGAGCACTTCATTATTCACTGATGAAGCATTGCCTCCAATAGTATAATTAAGATTGCCGATTTTGTCAGTCCATGATAAAGTTAGTTCAACACCACTGTTCAGCACTTTTGCTGCATTATAAGTAACTGTTGCAAAAGCACCATTCCCCAAATGACCGGGCACCTGTAAATTTACGAGTATGCCATCAGTTACCTTGCGGTAATAATCCAATTCGCCTCTTAACCTGTTATTTAAAAAGCCTATTTCAAGTCCTAAATCAGTTTGCTGCGTTTCTTCCCATTTTAAATTTTCATTGCCTGTTACACCATACGATGAACCTGAATTAAGATTTTCAGCATTTCCGAAAACGGGGTTTATACCATTGTCAATTAATGAATATTGTTTTGTTCCTTCTATTTTTTCATTGCCTATGATTCCCCAGCTTGCTCTTAATTTCAGGTTGCTGAGTTTGGTATCAGCCATAAATTTTTCATTAATGATATTCCATCCAACAGCAGCGGAAGGAAAATTTCCATAGCGGTTATTCTTTCCGAATTTTGAAGAACCATCACGCCTGAATGAACCTGTAAATAAATACCTGTTATCATATTGGTAGTTAACCCTGAAGAGATAACTCTGCAACCTGGAGATTACATCACCGGGATTATCAACAGTAAGCGTAGTTTGATCGCCTGTTGAAAGATACCAGAGCGAAGGATCATCTCCGATAAGATCTTTAACAGAACCACCGAGATGACCGCTCGTATTTTCCTGTGCAGTTATACCACCTAAGACATTCAGAGTGTGCTTACCAAAAGTTTTATTATACGTCAAAGTGTTTTCAAAAAGCCATAGTTTGTCTTGCGTATTTTTAACAGTGAGGCTGCTCAGATCAGCACTCTGGCTTGGACTGACAAAAAATACAGGAGTAAAGCTCCTGTCTTTGGCATAAGCAAGATCAAAGCCATAACTTGTTTTAAAAGTGAAATTTTTAAAGAGTTTAAGCTCGGCAAAGGCAGCGCCCACACTTCGTATATGTTGCGTGGTATTATTGGTGTATTCAATATCGGCCAGCGGATTGCCACTGCCACCAACTTCGGCAAAGCTTCCGTCAGGATTAAAAGGAACTGAAACCGGCCATGCACGGTAAAGAGTTGGAATTACACCGGCAGGGTTTTGAGTCTTAAATGGCGTGGCAGTAAGATTAACACCAACTCTGAAATGATCTGAAAATGTGTAAATGTTATTTAATTTAATAGTCACCCGCTCATAAGTTGACTTAGGAACAATTCCTTCCTGCTTAAAAAAACCTCCTCCGAAATAATAATTGTATTTGCCTGCAATGCCGCTCAGCGAAGCATTATATGATTGCATAGGTGCATAATCATTAAGCACTTCTTTTTGCCAATCGGTATTCGCTACTGCATCAAGGTTATTGTAACTGCCGGGGCTGATGATATTAACCACTTCAGCAAACTCCCTACCGTTAAGCAAATCAATTTTTTTTGCAAGATGCTGCAGGCTGAACTCTGATGAAAAATTTATTTCTGGTTTGCCATCGGCTTTTCCCTTGCCGGATTTTGTAGTAACTATTATAACACCGTTGGCTCCGCGCGAACCATAAATCGCAGTGGCCGAAGCATCTTTCAGCACTTCGAATGATTCAATATCAGCACTGCTTAAAAAAGAAATGTCATCTAATATCACACCATCAACTACATAAATAGGAGAAGCATCATTCAAAGTACCAACACCTCTTATACGCACTACAGGCGCTGCACCGGGCTGACCTGAAACACTTGAAACCTGCACGCCTGCAACTTTACCCTGCAAAGCCATTTCAGGACTGGCTGAAGGTATTTTAGTAATATCGGCACCACGTACCGATGATACAGCACCCGTTAAATCGCTTTTGCGCTGTGTGCCATATCCAACTGCAACCACTTCAACAAGCATCTGAGCATCCAATTCCAGTGTCACATTTATTTCAGTTTGATTATTAACTGCCTTAACCTGCGGCTTATACCCGATATAAGAAAATTTTAATGTGTCTTCGCCTGGATTTAAGGAGATGGAATAATTACCTTCCACATCAGTTGCAACTCCTTTTACACCACCCTTTACTACTACTGTAACTCCGATAAGGGGCTGGTTATCTTCTTTGGAAATAATTTTTCCTTTTACGATCAGCGCCTGTGCAAAAGCAGATTGGCCAATCAATAATGCAATCAGTAAATTGTAAAAAAATTTCATCCGGGGGAATCCGATTTCAGAGTGAACAGTGCAAACATACCATTAATTCCTATTTCATGGTGTAATATTTACACTTTGTATTTTATAAAAAATTTATGCCAAAAACTTTCAGCAATTAAAAGCAAAAGGGACAATAACTTTAAAATTGAATCATCAGAAATAAAATGATTGGCATTAAGAGCCTGTTTAAAATTCACTATTGGATTTTATAAGGCCTTATTGTCATCCAAAATGGTTATTCTTGTTTGGACACAAAGAACCTTATTAACCTTAGTAGAAAATACGTATTAGAAGGAATAGACCTTATTAGCTTATTCTCTCTCAGGAATAAGCTAATAAGGTTTTATTTGTTGAGATCAAATTTCTACTAAGGTTAATAAGGTGGTTATTCATCCCTAATGTTCCGGCCTCAATAAACCATTTACGAAACTTTAATAAAAATAGAATTTTAAACAGGCTCTAAAAGATTTGAAAAAATAACCTGATGCCGAAATCCATTATAAATGGTTTTAAGGTTATGGTATGAGTTAGTCAAAAAAAACCTTTGAAGCAATTTCTTCCCGCTTCAATAATGTCTTCCCGGTAAAAACATAATTTACAGGGCAGTTCTAAAAATTCGTTTTATCAGACACCTCACTCTTATCTCTCCAAAGGGAGAGAGGTCATAAGGTGAATTTTTAGAACTGCCCTACTAATCCTTCAGCAGAAATTCTCCTTTTGTTACCCATGAAAAGCCGAAAGATGATAATCCTAAAGCTTCAAGAATTAATGTAGGTTTAAGAAATGCAATATGTTCATGAATACCATCAAGACCGCCTATCGGAATGCCCGCTACAGAAACAAGCATTATAATACCACATATCCTGTAAACCCTGTTTCTCATCTTTTTTTCCGGTGTCATAATACCTGAGCTTTTTGTGAAAAGGAAGATTGACATGTAAGATAATATTACGAAGAAAATGCCTGAAGTTATATAATGCAGCTTGCTGATTAGGTCCGTCTTGTCAAAGGTTTCTGATGTTGGAAAGAAGACGATGCCCAATGCAAAAATTCCGGCTAACTTGCTTGCAATAGAATCGCGCCTGTCATATCCATGATAGGAGAGAAGATAAAGCGATATGCCGCATACAATACCTACCAGCACATTGCGCATGGTGGTGTGATAATAAGCGCTTACAGAAACCTCTACGTGAAGAGTTTGATCAAGAATGAATGAACCAAGTATAAGAACCGGCACAAGTACAAGACCAAACAGACCTACTACCTTACGCAGTGTCATGTATGATATTATTAAAGAAGTGGGAGCAGTTGATTTCGACATATCAGTTGTCATGGTGCAATTGTTTTTATTTGGGAATAAAGATCAACACAACAAAGGATTAAAAAAAGAAGGAAAACCCTGAATCTTTATAGCAAGTGTTTTCCCTTATTTCAGAATGACAAAGGAGAGGGTTAAAATTGTCTGAACCATGATTTTCAGGATTACAAGATTTCAGGATTATTCCTTTACACACAGCAATCTTCTTACTAACCCCACTGTCCCCACTGTCGCAAGTCTTCCAGGGCCTTTGTGCTGCTGCGCGACTTGTGACGTGATAAGACCCGCCATCCAATTTTCTTTGGCTGTGCAATATTACATAAGCCATAAGATTTCATTTTTGAATTATGGTTATTGGCACCAATCCCTTTACACCTGTTTAATCTCTTGCACTGCTGTAAAGATACTACAATTCATGTTCAACAAAACCTGCTTCAACAGGGAATCAGATAAAATTAAACCTGTTATCAAAGGTAAGGTAAACAAGTAAGACAGGAAGTAAAGAAACTCTTCCGATAGCTATCGGAATGCAAACCACAAACCGGAGGCATTGTAGTAGCACTACCAATCACTTTGGCAAAGCGGAGAATGGATGCTGGGGATGATGGAAAGAGCGGGAAGAAAAAATTCGAACAATAAGGAATTTCCCCGCCTGACCAGTCGGGCAGGAACTATGGCAGCAGGATAATCATCCCATTGTATTGCACAGCAATTACCTTCTTCAACAAAAGCTTGATTATATCCATTATAACCCTATAGCAGCAGGTTTTGTAGAAAAGCCAGGGATTATTTATACAGCAGTGCGAAAAATTATTGTGAAGAGATTGGGTTGATTGAGGTAATATTAATTGAGTAGCCTTGTCGCAGCACAAGCGGACGCTTGTGCTATTTTTCTGCTAAGCTTGGACTATAAGGGGCTATTCTTCTGCTAAGCTTGGACTATAAGGGTGTAACATTAACTCATAACCTACTCCACAACCACTCGCCCCATAAACGAACTCTCTCCACAGCTAACCTTTAACACATACATACCCTTTACCAAAGCAGCAACATTTAATTGCAGCGGGTATGAATTAACATCATTGCTATGCAGCATCAACCTGCCTTGCATATCATACACATCAATTTGTGTTGCTGTAGTGTTTGGTTTTAGTTGGATGTTTATAACAATTGTTGCAGGGTTAGGATAAATTAAAAGCCCATTACTTTTTTGACCATTAACCTCCGGCACTCCAAGAAACACACATGCATCGTACTCTGTAAAGCTACCCATCATAGTATCACCTATTGCAACTGGTGCTGTGTAAATGCTTATCGTATCTGTTGTATAATTTAAATCAACAGGTGTTACATTCATGATTGTGTATGCTATACCTGTTAGCGTATCCTCCTCGCAGCCAGCACTGCCGAGGCTATCAGTTTTAATTATGTAGGCATAAACATCATTTGGACCCGGTCCCAGTGTGGCTATCCCACTTACTAAATAGCCACCATCATTAGTTTGTATTACCGATTTGCCACCTGATCCACCAAAAGATGTAGTATGCTTGCGTGCCCACTGAATATTAAACTGGCTATCAAATTTAACCATAATAATTGAGGCACCAATAAGAGACATACCTTGGAATCCATATTCAGCTCCAGCTAATAAAAAACCATTATCATTTGTATTAATAATTCTGCTTAAAATATTATTAACCGCAATCACTCCTGCAAGAGTTTTATATTTCCTGCACCACATTACATTCCCAGAAGTGTCAACTCGCACTACTATTAATGAATCATCCCAATAGGGGGTTATTGCATTTTCATGGTCATCATTGGTACCATAGAGGAGAAACGAACTTGAATCAAAAGGCAAAATATTTTTTATTGAATAAGGTGGTTCCAAGTATTTTTTTGCCCATAATAAATTACCGTTGATAGTATCAAATTTAACTACGCTGTAAATAAAATCGTGCGACAGAGATGTTGAATCGTGACTTAATAAATTATAAAAACCACCATCTTTTCCTATAATAGGATGAATAAAAAAGGTAGCCAGCCCGTTAACCGAAGGAATATACTTAGACCACTTTATGTTTAACAATGAATCTGTTTTATATACAAAAGGATAGTTATGGTAAATAGTATCATAAAAATTAATACCCCCGCTATAAAATATATTGCTTTCATCATCAGTAACTATATCAAATAATCCAACATTTGGAATACCCATAATTGAATCGTTATAAAAAACATGTTTACTGATTAAGTCACCTGTTGAATCTAAAACCGAAAGCCACCCTCTGCCAAAAAGTATTTTATCATTCAGTATATGAAGGCTGTGATCACTTATGCCAATATATGTTCGTGGCAATTTATGGTATAAATAATTTCCTGAAGCGTCTAATTTTAAAACCACAGCAAAAGGATCAGCATTGTGTACAAAAAGATAATCGCTGCCCATTTGCCCTATTACATCAAGCTTGATGAAAGGATATGGATTTGAATTTAATAATACTTTAAACTGACTTTGGCAGTAACACGCTATTGAATTGAAAAGAATAATAAAGATTACGAGTACCTTTTTCAACATTGCTTCCTTAATACTTTATTATTTTTTTTGTTATGATTCCCTTTTCATTCCCCCGATAGTCCAAGCTTCCCGAAAGAATAGCGCAAGCGTCCGCTTGTGCTGCGACAGAACCGATCTTCTGTTTCATTTCCTATTTCAATTATAGCCTCAGCAATTATTTCCCGAAATGTAGCAATAGTATTTAATCAATAAAAAATCATCCTGTCTAATTGTAAGCCGTGGCAACAAACTTGAAAATATCATTCGCGATTTTAAAAGTCACACATGATATTTAATTGAGTGACTCAAATTACTTTCATAAAAAAATCTTCATGATTTTTTTAAAAACTACAACAACAATTTTTCTTCGTCATCTAATTCAAGCCCTTTTATTTCCTGCACAGCACCGCCTGCTATTCCTTTTACTGAGCCATACATGGCAATGGTATTTTGCAAAACCTTATCTAATTGTTTCTGCCGTTTTTCCCATTGGCTCATGATTGATTTTCGCTCTTTTAATAAATCATCCTGCATAGTATTAAATCCTTCCATAATTCCTTCTACACGCTGGCGAAATTCATTACCGGTTAAATAATCATATAGCATCTGCATTTTATCTCCCTTGTTTTCCTGCGATGCAATGGCCTGGCTCACACGTTGCAAACTATCACGCAGTATCATGGCTACACTGCGCAGTTCGGCAAAGGTGCAAACCCACACGCCATCCATCATGCTAAAACGAACCAAATCTTTTGGCAATGCCTCGCTTACAATAACAGCAAGGTCGGCATTAACGCTTCGCATATCTTCTTTCAACTTGGTGATCCATTCATTGCTGAAAGCCTTTGTGCGTTTACTTTCATAAATAATTTTTCCGCACTCTTTTCCCAAGCTGTTCAACACTATTTGAATACAATCAGCACCACGAATTCCTTTTCCAACTTCTTCAATTCTGTCATAAGGAAAAATACTTTTCAAAATAGATTCTATTTGCAGCTCCTGCACTTCCCCCTGCATTTGCATGCTACCCTGTTCAGATTTTTTGCGCATTTCTTCAATCAGTTTTTTCTGATCATCCAATTGCTTATTCAGTTCTGCTGTTTTCAGTTGTTCCTCTGTGCGTGCTTTCTCTGCTGCTTCCATTGACTTGCGTTCAATCATCACATCCATTTCTTCCTGCTTTCGCTTCAACTCATTTTCCTTTTGCTTCAATTGCAATTCAGCTTTCTGTTCAGCAATTTTTTCGACTTCTTTCTTTATCTGCTCTTCGCGTTCATTAATCCGTTTCTGAAAATCGAGTTCCAAAGTTTGTTCGCGATCATTGATCTCTTTCATCTTTTGTAAAAAATCAAGCTCTTTTTGCTGTAGTACTTTCAGCTTATCTGCCTTTTCTGTATTCTCCTTTTGAAGCGCCTGCATCTGCAGATCAAAATCTTCGGCAGCTTTTTTGCGCATCTCGTCTTTCATTTTTTCGCGCTCTTCATCAAGCTTCTTTTTAATCATGTCCGATTCTTCGGCTTTCCATTTTTCGACCCGCGATTTTTCTTTTTCTATTTCATCCTTCTGCTTTTTCAGTTCTTCACTTTGCTCTTTATTTTTTTGCTGAAATTCTTTTTGCAATTGTTCGCGCAACTGGTTTTCAATAGCCGACTCAGCAGAAAACTCGTTGCCGCAATTAGGGCATTTAACTAACGTAAGATTTTTTTCCATAACAGTTTGAATTGATAAGGTTGATTAATTTTATTTTCCCGATTAAACTAAGGGACGAAAGTAGGAAAGGGTTGGAGATTAAAACAAGGCCTCTGTTTAAAAATCCGTAAGTTCAAACTCCGTGAGTTCAAAAAATACCGAGCGGCCAAAAACTTAAGTCTGTGTATGGTTGGTGTTTTTTTCACCAACCATTGACGGTGGGTGTTTGGGGTGGTTGGTGAAAAAAACACCAACCACAAGCAGAAAGTGCTACCGCTGAAAACCTTATAGGTTTTTAAAACCTATAAGGTTTGTGTTGACAATTCAATTCACCTTAAAAAGCATTTCAACAGCATTGTACTGCTTGAGTTCTTCCAACTGTTTTGCTACTTTTTTCTCCCAGCCTTTTTGTGCATTGGTATCTGTACCATGATTGGTTTGGTTATCGTAATCATTTTGCATCTGGCTGCATTTGCCGGTAAAGTCATTATAAATTCTCGGCAGCAGCACATCAAAGTTATTTGCTTTTCGAAACGATCTTTCTGTAAGCGCTTTTCTGAATAATCGAACGTTCAATTCAGTTATATCAAAATGCGTTTGCTCATGACTTAATACTTCCGGCACTTTACCATCTTCCTTAAACCATGATTTGGTTTTATCAAACATAGATGATAACTGTATGCTGAGTTGGCTTTTGCCATCATATTCATATAAAAAATAAATGCCACTTGAGGTGAGCGCCACCTCTGCTTCTTTACCGGGCTTACCCATAAAGTCATCGTAATTTAATTTGTAGCTATCGCTCCATGTGATTAAAGTAGAGTCTTTACCTTGTGCGCATATTGAAAGCGGTTTTATTCCCCAAAAACATAATGCAATAAGGGTGGTGCAAAAAAATTTATTCATAAAGCTGCTTTAATGTGGATGATGCGCTTATTATTGAGCGATTGCGTATTAACGGATTTGAATTAAGGAAAAGTATATGTTTAAAACGATTTAAAATAAAACTTAATTTGATCTGTAATAAAGAAAACTGTAAACATCGCCTTTTAATTTACGTTGATAACTCGATTTGCAGCTTCTGTTTTTATTAAAAGTAAATTCTATTTTTGGCAGCGATTTTTTAGGGACGACTCTGCAACAAACAACTGTTTTAAGAACTCATTTTAAGATCATCACATTTAAAAACAATATCAAAATAATATCTCATATATGAAATTTATAGTATCGAGTAGCGGGCTTTTAAAACAAATTCAATTGGTAAGCGGGGTGCTGAATAACAACAGCCCTTTACCCATTCTCACTCATTTTTTATTTGACATAAACAAAGGTGACTTATCCATTTCAGCATCTGATCTCGAAACTACCATCACCACTAACCTGCCGGTTGAGGCAAAAGAATCAGGTAAGATTGCCATCAATGCGCGGCTGCTTTTAGACATGCTTAAAACTTTTGGTGAAGAGCCACTGACATTTACCATCAACTACAAAAACTTAACTATAGAAATAAGTTCAGGACAGGGTAAATTTAAAATAGGTGGAATGGATGGCAATGAATTTCCCAAGATTCCTGTGGTGGAGAAAGCTAACTTTGTAGATATGCCTTCATCGGTTTTGAGCCAGGCTATAAATAAAACTTTGTTTGCTACCGGCAGTGATGAGTTGCGCCCCGTAATGTCAGGTGTTTACTGTACGCTCAGTCCCGAAGATATTACGTTTGTTGCCACCGATGCACATCGCTTAGTGCGTTACCGCAGAACTGATGCACGCGCACAGAACACCGTTTCGTTTATTATGCCTAAGAAGCCGCTTACACTTTTAAAAAACTCGCTGCCTACAGACGATACCAAGGTGCAGATTGAATACAATGAAGCCAATGCCTTCTTCTCATTCGGAAATACAAAACTGATTTGCCGCCTTATTGATGGTCGCTATCCGAATTACGAAGCGGTGATACCAAAAGAAAATCCAAATAAGCTTACCATTAACCGTTTGCAGTTTTTAAACTCTATACGCAGGGTAAGTATTTTTGCAAATAAAACCACGCACCAGGTAAAGTTTAAAATTGCCGGGAGCCAGGTGCAGATATCAGCCGAAGATCTGGATTTCTCTAATGAAGGCAGCGAAACATTGCCATGCAGCTATGATGGTGTGGATATGGAAATCGCTTTCAACTCGCGTTTCCTTATTGAAATGTTGACCAACATGGATACGGAAGAAATAAATCTGAACATGTCATTACCAAATCGTGCAGGCCTGCTCACTCCATCGGGTGAAGAAAAAACCAATGAAGATATTTTAATGTTGGTGATGCCGGTTATGATTGGATAAAATGTTTATTCATTTAAAATAAAACATAAGAAATTAAGGTATTAAAAAAAACCTGCTCCAAAACTGCGGAGCGGTTTTTTTTATTTTTAAGAACTTCGATCAATGAAAAAGATTTTAGAAACCGATCGTTTATTCTTGCGCCAGTTTGAGTTAAATGATGCGCAATCATTTTTCGGGCTTAATGAAGATACTGAGGTAATAAAGTTCACAGGCGATAGCGCTTTTAATTCAGTTGAAACTGCCGAAAATTTTTTAAAATCATATAACCATTATGAACAATATGGCTTCGGAAGATGGGCTGTAATTTTAAAACATGACGATGCGTTTGCCGGATGGTGTGGTTTGAAATATACACCTGAAAAGGATGAAGTAGATCTCGGTTTCCGGTTTTTCAAAAAATACTGGAACAATGGTTATGCTACCGAAGTTGCAACAGCCTGCATTGATTATGGGTTTAATCAGTTGGGTCTTACAAAAATTGTGGGGCGCGTAATGAATGAAAACATAGCCTCAATAAAAGTGCTTACCAGGGTAGGAATGAAGTTTGAAAAAGATTATGATTTTCATGGTCACGAAGGAAGTTGCTATGCCATTTATAAAAATGAAATGAAAAGGTAGTCTGTATAAATAGACTTTCAAAAATTCATCGCGACAAACCTTATAGGTTTTTAAAACCTATAAGGTTTTACCGTAGAATAGCTCAAAAGTTTTAAACAAAACTCTCCTGCATATCCATTACCTTGCCTACAACATCGGCATAAACCTTTGCAATTTTTGACATAGCCGGATGGTATTGCTTCCAGTATTTATAATTATCAGAAACAAATAATGGCCAGTTATTGGCATTAAGATGAACCGTGCCATAAGAAATATTGGCGCTGTGCATTTTAGTTATGTGCCACCATTTGGTAGGAAAGAAAACGGTCTCGCCTTCGTTAACCATAACTGAAACAGGTTTTGCATTTTTAAAAAGCGGAAATTTTTCATAATCAGGATTAAAAATATTGCGTACTGATGATATCTTAGGTTTATCCTCGCGCGGATACATATAAGGCGCTTGCTCAGGCGGGTAAAGAAAAAATTCTTTCTGACCATACAGTTGGGTTATCTGTGTATGAAGGTATAAAACATCAAAATGCAAAAACGGGAAAAAAGAACCCTTGCCACCGAAAAAGAATTCGTGTACCTGTGTGCCTTTTAAAAACGATTTAGGAAGTAAGGGATGATTTATACGATCGCTCTTGCCATAATACATGTTAGGTTTCAAATCCTTCATCAGTTCAGGAAAATCTCTTTCCACATTGAATGAATATGGATATGGTGCAGGATTCGCTTCAGTGGATGCAAACATCATATCAACATAATCAGCCATTTTTATTTTTTTACCATCCACCTCGTTTTCAACGTTGCCATAATTAGTTTTAAAAAACTCCGGGGTAAGCTTACCCATACCCGGCCACTTGGCGGCAAGATCGGTGATAACCACCGGTATGCTTTTGTTTACATATTCGTTTATAAATTCTTTTTGGGAAATGTTTGATCTTTTATCAATGCTTGTGATAGACATAAGGGGGATAATTTTTTATTGTTTTGCAAATATAAGATTAGTGTTTCAGTTGGCAAAAGATTACGAACTCATTTATGGATGGCCTATGCTTGAATGTAAAAACTTTTCATGTATGTTTGTTTGAATGATATTAGGTTAGCAATAATTAATTAGTGACAGTCTTAACATAAAGCTTATGAAAATGAAAAAGGCCCCCCACTGTCGCAAGTCTTCCAAGGCCTTTGTGCTTCTGCCCGACTTGTGACACGACAATACCCACCATCCAATTTTCTTTCGCTGTGTAATATAACATAAGCCAATAAAATTTCATTATTGAATTATGGTTATTGACACCAATCCCTTTACTCCTGTGTAATCTTTGCACTGTTATATAAGTACACTGGTATATGTGCTGCTCATAGAACAAAGGTATATTTTCAAATGAATTAGCGAATGGGTCTGGTCGCCTCACCAGTCGGGCAGCAGCACGAGGGCCTTGGAAGACTGGCGACAGTGGGGTAGCCGGACGAAAGCTTATCGCAACAGATTTGTGAGGATCATTAAATAGTCAAATCATCTTCCCATCATTTAACCAACTCTACACGGTAAGTGTAAATTACTATTTTCGCCCCGCTTAAAAATGGCGATTGAATATTTACAGGGGCGATAAAAATGTTTGCATTAATAAAAAAGGAGATCAATAGTTTTTTAAATTCTTTAATCGGCTATATTGTAATTGTAGTTTTCCTGCTTACCATCAGTTTATTTTTGTGGATATTTACTGACAGTGATATGAATATCCTTCAAAACGGTTACGCCAACCTCGATCCGCTATTCATGATCACTCCCTGGGTCTATCTTTTCCTTATTCCGGCTGTTACCATGCGTTTGCTTGCCGAAGAAAAAAAATCGGGCACCCTTGAACTTCTCGTTACCAAACCGCTTACTGAACTACAGATCATCCTTGCAAAATATTCTGCCGGTGTGGTAATTGTTTTATTCAGCTTACTGCCAACGCTTATTTATTACGTAACAGTTTACCAGTTAGGACTCACACCCGGCAATTTAGATAGCGGTGCTATATGGGGAAGTTACATTGGTTTGTTATTGCTCGGTGCAGGCTTTGTTTCCATAGGTGTATTTGCTTCATCGCTTAGCGATAACCAGGTAGTGGCATTTATAGTTGCATTGTTTATGTGTTTGTTTACCTATATCGGTTTCGAAAAAATAAGCTCACTTGCATTGATGGGCAGCATGAGCAATCTTATCAATAATATTGGCATAAATGCTCATTATGTAAGCATGAGCCGTGGAGTGATTGATACACGTGATGTTGTTTATTTCTTAAGTCTTATATCTTTCTTTATCATACTTACCCGCACAGTAATTGAAAGCAGGAAGTGGTGAAAATTGGTTCCGGGTTTGAGGTTTGAAGTTTGTGGTTATGTAACTCAGGCCATTAACTTCAAACTTCAAACCTCAAACTTCAAACAAATAAAGTTTTGCGCAAACGCAGTCATAAATTTCAAAATCTTTTTACATTGGTGCTAACGATGGCAATAATTGTTATCGCCAATGTATTGAGTTCTTTTGTATCAACACGGTTTGATTTAACTGCCGACAAGCGATACACGCTTAACGAGGCTACAAAAAAACTGTTAGGCGGTTTACGCGATGTAGTGTTCTTCAAGGTATATTTAGATGGTGATTTTCCTCCGGGCTTCAGACGGCTGAGAGATGAAACAAAAGAACTGCTTGATGAAATGCGAATTTATTCAAAAGGCAACTTAGAGTATGAATTTATTGATCCCACAAAAATAACTGATGCCTCGCAGCGCGATGAGTTGTATAAGCAACTGACCATGAAGGGACTTTATCCTACTACGCTCGAGGAGCAAAGCACAGATGAAACATCACAAAAAGTAATTTTTCCCGGTGCATTGGTTTCATACAATTCGCAGGAAATACCGTTGCAGCTTTTGAAGGATCAGTTTGGCGCACCGCAGGAAGAGATGCTCAATAATTCAATCAGGGGACTGGAATATGAAATGGCGGCAACTGTAAGAAAGCTTACGGCAAAATTTCCACCGCAAATTGCTTTTCTGCAAGGTGAAGGAGAGTTAGATAAAAATCATGTTGCAGATATATGGCGCACGTTAGGCCAATATTATGGCGTTGATACGGTAAAAATAAACAACCAACTGAACGCTTTGCATTATTGCAACCTGTTAGTTGTGGCCAAGCCTGATACGGCATTTACAGAAAAAGATAAATATATCATTGACCAGTTTATCATGAAAGGCGGAAAGGTGCTATGGTGCATAGATGCCACCACTGCAAGTATGGATAGCCTTGCTAAACGGCCTGAAGATATTGCAGTAAGCAATAACCTGAATTTAGATGACATGTTATTTCATTACGGAGCAAGGATAAATGTTGATCTTTTGATGGACATGCAGGCCGTTCCCATTCCTGTTATGACATCAGGCTATGTTGGCAATCAGCCTGTGCAGAAAATGCTTCCGTGGCCTTTCTTTCCCATGGTGTTTCCTTCGAGCGAGCATCCTGTTGTAAATAATCTTAATGCTGTAAAAACTGAATTTGTAAGTTCAATAGATACAGTGCATGTAGCTGATGTAACAAAAACAATTTTACTTACTTCTTCTAAATATACACGCAAGGTTCCGGTGCCGGCTCGGGTAAGCCTTGATATCATGGGCCGCAAACCTGATTACAGGGAATACAGAAATCCTTATGTTTCAATTGCAGTTTTATTAGAAGGAGAATTTACTTCACTTTATAAAAACCGCCTTGTTCCAACAATTGAAGCCGATACGAATATAAAGTTCAGGGAAAAGAGCAAGCCAACTAAAATGATCGTGATAAGCGATGGGGACATTATTAAAAACACTTACGGTAAAAACGGAAAGGTATATCCTCTTGGTTATGACCGTTACAACAACCAGTTTTTCGGTAATAAAAATCTTATTCTTAATATGATTGATTATTTGGTTGATGATTCGGGATTGATGGCATTACGTTCCAAACAAATTAAATTACGACTGTTAGACAAAACGGTGATACAGGATAATGAACTGCTCATAAAATCCCTTAACATCGGCCTGCCGTTATTATTGATAATATTATTCGGTATTGTAAAAACAGTAATGCGCAAAAGAAGATATACGAGTTGAAATGCAATTGTTATACTTCAACAGGATATATTATAGTAGATATAATTTGAGAGAAAATTCTTGTAAGAATGAAAAACCTTAGTAGAAATATGTAGCCACCGATTGCGACCTTATTACCTTATTTTTTCAGAAGAAATAAGGTAATAAGGTTTTGTGTTGTAGTCATAGTTTTCTACTAAGGTTTGAACTAAAAATTAAGGTTGAAGCGTGTACTAAATTATTCCGTTGATGTTATTGATGGATAAGGTGCATACTGCAAAATCAGAAATCATAAATGAAAAAAAATAAAATACTTCTTATCATATTGGTTGTGATGTTAGCAGCAACTGCTTACTTTTTTTATACTTACAAAGGCTCAACACTTAACGAGGAACTGAGCGATTTTGCTGTCGCTGATACGGCTTCAATCACCAAACTTTTTCTTGCTGATAAAAGTGGCAATGCAATTACTTTAACAAAACAGGCGCCCGGCCAATGGTTGATAAACGGAACAACTCCTGCCCGAACAGAGGCTGTAAAACTGTTGCTCACTACTATTAAATCTGTTGAAGTTCGCAGTCCTGTTGGGCGGTTTGCCTATAACAACATCATTAAGCAACTTGCATCGTATGGTATAAAGATTGAAATTTATCAACATGATGAACTTACAAAAACCTATTATGTTGGCGGTGCCACGCAGGATAATTTAGGCACTTTCATGTATCTTGAAAATTCAAGTGTTCCTTTTGTTACGCATATACCCGGCTTTAATGGTTTTCTTACACCAAGATATTTTACTTCAATAAATGCATGGAAAGAACGCAGTGTTTTTAAATATCCTGCCGGCAGCATTGCACAACTTAGTATAACTGATAAAGAAAATGCATCAGGAACTTTTACTATAAAATATAATGATGCTGTAAAAAAATATGAATTATACGATTCATCCAATCAATTGGTAGCTGATGCACTTAGCGATAAGTTAGCTGCATACTTAGATTTTTATGCGAATATATCGTATGAAGGTGTTGCTGAAAAAGTGAACAGGCTGCGCGCTGATTCATTAGCCACTGCAGGCAGTTTCCTGCTGATTGATATAAAAGACAAAAGCGGCAAAACGCAGCACGTAGAGTTTATCCGTAAACCAATTGACCGCAGAACTTTATCCGAATTTGATGCACAAGGCAATAAGCCTAAGTATGATCTTGACAGGATGCTTACCCGAATTGATAATGACACAGCATTAGTCTTAACGCAATACCTCCTTTTCGATAAACTTTTTCAAAAAGCTGATGAGTTCAGAAAGAGTAATTCTATAGTAGTTAAAAAATAAAGGTTGAGTTTTCCTAAAAATACTTTATGCTGTTTTATGTATAGACAAAACAAACCAATGATTCACTCCTCATTTAACCACATCAAGTTTTTCATAAACTGAATTATTGCTGATAAACTCAGGAACTATATTTTTCATTTTTTTTACGAGTAAAAAATTATCTCCCGATTTTAAAAGTGTTATTAGTTCGCTTACCTGTTCTTTGATCTGTGCAAATTCATATTCATGCACCTTTGCAATTAAAATTTTATGATGATGTGTTGGCAAAGTATTTTCTTTATCATTCAATAACTCTTCGTAAAGCTTTTCGCCCGGTCGCAATCCTGTGTATTCAATTTTAATATCCTTACCTAATTGCAAACCGCTCAGCATGATCATCTTTTTTGCGAGGTCGGAAATCTTCACCGGTATTCCCATATCAAAAATAAATATCTCGCCACCGTTACCAATCACACCAGCCTCAAGCACTAATTGGCAGGCTTCGGGTATGGTCATAAAATATCGTGTAATGTCAGGATGAGTAACAGTTACAATCTTGCCTTCTTCAATTTGTTTTTTGAAAATGGGAATTACAGAACCATTGCTTCCCAAAACATTTCCAAAGCGCGTGGTAATGAATTTGGTTTCAGAAATTTTATTTAATGCTTGAATATAAATTTCGGCAATGCGCTTGCTTGCGCCCATAATGTTAGTTGGGTTTACAGCTTTGTCGGTAGAAAGCATTACGAAATTTTTTACTTTAAATTCATCTGCAAGATTGGCCACCAGGCAAGTTCCGGCTACATTTGTACGAATAGCCTCTGTAGGATTTTCTTCCATCATGGGCACATGCTTGTAAGCTGCTGCATGAAATACCACCTGCGGATGAAATTTTTCAAACACCTGCCTCATGCGCTCTTCATTGCGTATATCAGCTATGATAGGTTCAATATTTTCCCTGGTATTGAAATCGTTTAATTCCAACTGTAAAGCATACAAAGGAGATTCGGCTGCATCCAACATTAAAATCTGCTGCGGATTAAAATTTAAAACCTGCCTTGCAATTTCGCTGCCTATGGAACCGGCACCACCGGTAATCAAAATAATTTTTCCTTCTAACTCCACGCGTATGCGTTCAAGGTCAAGCTGAATAGCTTCGCGCTCCAGCAGTTCATCTATTTTAACTGTTTTGATCTGCTTAAAGCTAAGCGCCCCGTTAATCCAACTGCGCACAGGAGGCACATTAAGAACCTTGGTATTGTATTTTAAACAGGCATCAATTATTTCTGCTTTGCGTTTCGCATTAACACGCTGTATTGAAATGATAAGATGTTTTACAATATTTTCGGTGAGTAGTTTTTCAAGATCATCTTTGGCATCATAAATTGAAATGCCTTCTAATTTTCTGCCCACTTTTTTTTCATCATCATCTACAAAAGCGAGGACTTTAAATTTTGTTCCAGCATCGCGGTCTAATGTGCGTTTGGTTATTACGCCTGATTCGCCCGCCCCATAAATAATCACATTACTTTTTTCACTGCTTGGATTGGTAATTTCATTGTAAGCAACTTTTACCGCAAGCCTGCCAGCCACCATTGCAAAAACAGCAACAAAAAAATCAATGATCAAAATTGAAAATGGAACTACATATTTTTCAGTAAACTGGTACGAAACAAAATTGCTGAAGCCCAGGAAAACAGTACCTGATGCCAGCGTAATAAGAATACGTAATGAATCGCGCGTGCTCGTATATCTTATAATGCCTGAATATGTTTTAAAAACAAGAAATGAAATTATACGGGTGATAAGCACCGATGGAAAGACAAAATAAAAGGTGCTGATCTCTGCCTGCGGTATTGCAAAATTGAATCGCAGCAGGTAAGCCACCATCAATGAACAGAGACAAATTACGATGTCAATTGAAAATATAATCCAACGCGGAATGTTTCGTTCTAACAGAAAATTCAAGGCTTTAAGTTTTGTGTGAGGGCGAATTTAACTGAAATTACAAAACTGTTGCGGGAATTTAATGCTATTAACTTGCTATTTTGAACTTATTAACTATTTTTCGCAAAACTTTTATGCTAAATCCAGATGCCCTATGAAAACATTAGTTACAGGCGGTGCAGGCTTTATAGGTTCACATGTTGTTAAACACCTTATTGAATCAGGTCACGATGTAGTGGTGGTTGATGATTTGAGTGGTGGATTTTTAGATTATGTACACCCGCGTGCAACTTTTATCAAAGGTTCAATAACTGATCACGTGTTCATTTCAAAACTTTTTAACGATCACGCATTTGATTATGTATATCACCTTGCAGCTTATGCAGCCGAAGGTTTGAGCCATTTCATCAAGCGTTTTAATTATAACAATAACCTTATAGGTAGTGTAAATTTAATTAATGAATCTGTAAATCATCACGTAAAGTGTTTTGTTTATACCTCGTCAATAGCAGTTTATGGCGCAGGTCAGTTGCCCATGCGCGAAGATATGATACCCGTGCCCGAAGATTCTTATGGCATTGCAAAGTTAGCCGTTGAACAGGAACTTCGCATTACGCATGAAATGTTTGGAATGGATTATATCATCTTTCGTCCTCATAACGTATATGGCGAAAATCAAAACTTAGGCGATCGCTACCGTAATGTGATTGGCATTTTTATGAATCAGTTAATGCTCAGTGAACCACTTACAATTTTTGGTGATGGGGAGCAAACCCGCGCATTCAGTTATATTGATGATGTTGCTCCTTACATTGCTAACTCCATTCATATTCCCAAAGCGCTTAACCGTGTATTTAATATAGGTGCAGATCAGAATTATACTGTTAATCACCTCGCAGATGCCGTTATGAAGGCAATGAAAATAAAAGGTGAAAAAACATTCCTTCCATCGCGCAACGAAGTGCAACATGCATTTTCAGATCACGACAATGCGCGAAAGGTTTTTAAAATAAATGATTTTGTGAGTTTAGAAGATGGATTGCATCACATGGCAACCTGGGCCAAAAAAGCAGGTACGCGCAAAAGCAAGAAGTTCAGGCATATTGAAATAGAAAGTAAACTGCCGGGGCATTGGCTGGCGGAGTAGGGTGTGGGAAGTTTGAAATTGGAAATTGGAAATTTGGATTGTGTGTGTCAGACACTTTTTCAGGTGTCAGACACATTTCTGTGTAGGAATTAGAAGTTGGAAATTCGGAGGGGAGTAAACCTGCTAACTATGACCATAAACCAAAAAACCAAAACCAAAAACCACTTCCATCATTGCACTTTTGCCAAAAGCTCTAAGCATCTCTTTTTTGTTTCCTGGTCATCAATTGAATTGATTGGGCATTTCAATGCTTTTTCTGTCCACACTTTTGCATAAATCACATCTCCTTTGGCATCGCGTTCATAATAAGTTTGTGCCAGTTCATATTGATGCAGAATATAAGCAGGCTCCAATTGAATTGCTTTCGCAAAATTTTTAATGGCATCATCATAAGTGCCGCCTTGCGGAACACCACCAAAAAACGAATTGATCATAAATTTCTCAAACGCTCCAAAACCTGCAATTGTCCTGTGCCAGCGCCCCAGTATATGATACACACCGGCCATGTTAGGATTTATTGACAGCGCTTTATCACATTCGGTTTTAATCAATTTGGCATTGGCAATTTTTTGCTTGCTGCTTGCAAACTCATTAATGCGTCCCAGCGAAAATGCATAAACGTAATGTGCATCTGCACTGTTATTATTTTGTTTAATGGCTTTAAGCGCAAGGTATTCTGACTTGCCGTAATATGCCTGTTTCTCATCTTCTGTTTTTTGCCTCCATCCTAATTTTGCATACAGAAAACTCATGTTGGTAAGGTAATCCACATTTGTTGAATCACTCTTTAACAACGGTTGAAAAACAGCAAATGCTTCAGGGAACTTCGAATCTGCTTTCAGCTTCAATCCCTGCTGCAACTGATCAGCGGGTGTTTGCGCACTTGCTGTAAAAGTGCTTATAAAAAGAAGCAGTGCTGCCGCAACAATTATTTTTTTCATAGATTATATTTTGCTCAAAAATATAAATCCGTTTTAACTCTTTAACTAATTAATTAATGATGGCCTTTATATAAAGTTTGATGCATTAATGAATGTGTTGATTTCAAAATATTAATACCTTTAGACAATCATCTTTTAAAAGCAAAACAACATGTTATGAAAAAGCTAAACATCATTGCCTGCCTTATTATTTTTATTTGCTATGCCTCATACAGCCAGGATATTATTTACAAGCGAAACGGTGAAAAGATAAAATCGAAAGTTATAGAAGTTACACCCCGCGAAATAAAATATAAGGAATTTAATTTCGAGCAGGGACCTGTATTTTCAATTGCAAAAAGCGAGGTGACCCAGGTTATTTATGAAAGTGGTTTAAAAGAAATATTTGAATCACCAGGCAGCAAAAAGTCTTCATCGTTTTCAAGATTTGAGCAGGGGCAGATGGATGCCCGCGCATATTATAATGGAGGCACAGGTGCTTCCATAGCTACAGGGTTAAGCACATTTGTTTTCTGGCCCATATCAGGTTTGGTATGTGCGGCAATTTGTACTTCCATACCGCCATCAATAAACAGCTTGCAGATAAATGATCCGGCTCTATTGCGCGACAACGAATATATGCAGGGCTATCAGATGCAGGCGCAAAAAATAAAGAACCATAAAGTATGGCGTGGCTTTGTCATTGCAAATGGAGTCATAGTAGTTGCAGTTGTAGTAATTATTGTTGTACTGATAAATCAAAATGAGTTTTATTAGTCTCCGAACAAAATAATTGATGGATTATAATTCCCATCATTTTTTTTTCTTGTTAAGAGAAGCCGCATCAATAGCGAGTGGTTTCAACCACTTGAATGAGTAATGTCATCCTGAAAGGAACTTCTGTGTTTGGAAACGAATTCTTTGATTACGTACTAATCTTTGCCTAAAGCTATTGTTACAAATGAAAGGTGGTTTCAAACAATTAATCCCGACCAAATCGGGACAAGTACAAACATGCGTTCTTTTTCACAGAAGGTTCTTTCAGAATGACATAGACTTTGGTGCTATCTGCAAGAAGCTTCACAATAAAAACTAAAAAACCCGGCCTATTAAAGCCGGGTTTTTATACTACTTGTAAGTGATTCTATCGGGCACACAATCAACCCCGCACCTCATCACTTCGTTATCACCATTCTTCGTGTTATGGTTTTATCATCATATTTTAAACTGTAATAATAAATGCCGGGTGAAAGATTGCGTGCATTCAAATCAACAGTATGCATTCCTGCACTGGTAACAACATTGTTTACAGGTATGTCAACCACTTGACCCATCACATTGGTTACCTTTAATTCAGCTTTGCCACTTGCAGGCAGGCTGAATTTAATTTTGGTAACATCGCTTGCAGGGTTAGGAACATTCTGATAAAGATAAAATCCTTCGGCCAAAGGTTCTCCTACAGATGTAACGCATGGCGAAGCAACTTCTTTGAAACATACATCATCAATAGCCCATCCGTCAGCAGTGTTGCTTTGGTCGGATGCAAACCGCCAGCGGAAAATCACAGTACCATTCTGAATACTTTCAAAGTTGTGATATGATTCCACCCAGCCGCCTGTGTAGCCCGTCCATCCTGCATGAACAGGTGGCCCGCCAAATGCTGCAATATAAGTTGCATTCATCCAGTTGGTCTGGTCTCCGCCCTGACCGAATTGTTGCCATGTTAACGCACTGTCTATACTATACTCAATAGTACCGCCATCGTTAAACAAATCCATATCAAAATTTTGCCAGAATCGTAATTCGTAACAGGTATTGGTTTTAACATTAAACACCGGTGAGAATAACGAAGACTCATCTTCATCGGGATAATCATTTACAAGATTGGTAACCCAACATTTTGCACCCGTGTGAGCTCCAATTAAATTCACTTTGGCAGGAGTTCCTATTTGCCAACTGCTGTTTGGAGTATAAGTTACAGAATTAAGCGCCACCCATTGAGGACCGGTTTCAAAACCATTGCAATAAGGATAAGCCGAAGTTGAATCAAAAACCACTAAGTAAGTGCAGGTGGTATCATCAGTATAATCAAGATCGGGGCCTTGATTGGGATACGAAGTATAAATACATAATAAGTGCTGACCCGGGCTTGCATTCCATGGGATAGAGAAGGTGTGAACTGTATCTTTATTATAATTGAGCGGTCCGCCCGGTATTGGGTTTATCGTATCGGTTACCACAAATGTATTGTTATCAATATTCAAAGTAAGCACCACATCATTAAGCGGGGTTGTTCCGTTATTGCGGTAACGTCCTACAATATATTGCGGCCCCGGTGTAAGAATATTGTTAAGCGGATACACATCATTTGTTCCGGCAGTAAGCGTAATTGGCTTGTACAATGTGAAATCATCAACCGATGCACCATCAACATTTACTGAGAAGTCGGACGTGAATATAAACTTAAACACCACAGCCGATGGATTACCATTGAGGAAAGAAAGGTCAGAATCTTTGGCAAACATCCATCCGCCTGAACTTCCATCCCATCCCGGTTTACCGCTCGAAATAAGTGCAGGATTAGTGTACCAGTTTACGCAGCCTATGCAGCCTGGGCCTCCAAGCGTACTGAACGTTGTACCGCCATCAGATGAATAATCCACTCTTGTACCATCCCAGTTTGTTTCTGTATTATAATTTATCCAGAATGAAATTTCAGCATTAATAACATTGGTGAAATCGAAGTAAGGCGAAATGAGTTCGCAGTTAGCTTGACCCTGGTAGCTTGAGAAAAGATTTACATCCCAGCAATTAGGCGCTGAATGTGAACCGGTAGTAGATCCGAAAGCCGGGTCACCTAATTCCCATATTGATTGCGGGTTCGAATTAGTTGTCGTCCAGCCATTATTGATACTGTCAAAGTCATCAGTATAAGTTGGAATCAAAGTTGGTATTCCGACAAGTGTGACACAGCATGAATCATTAAAACTATCACCGTCACCGGGCAAACCAGTGTACATGCATAAATTGAATCCCCCGGCCGGTGCAGCAAAACCTTGTGTAAAGGTTATGATACCACTGTTGTTTGGCGCTATTAAGGCATAGTAATATTCAGTAACAGGCGAGGCTCCGTTTATGGTATAAGTTACAGGAATAGAATCCATATTGGCCGAACCAAAATTCTTAATATCAAAAGTAGGGAAGTAGATGTTTCCAACTATAAGCCCGCCTGTTGGCGAAACAATTCCATTACATCCGGCATCCTGTGGTGGTGGAATGCGCAGGCACAAATCATCAATTGAAAATCCGTCATACTGCACCGAACCATCAGATGTGAATACATATCGCAACTGCAACAGTCCGCTTGAGTCAAAGGCTGACATTACATATTCTGATTTTACCCATCCTGCCGAATTGCCATCCCATCCCGGTTGTCCTGATGAAATAAGCGCATTGTTAGTGTACCAGTTTGTTCCTAACGGGTCACCCTGGTATCCTAAAACGGCCCACGCAGATCCGTTAACTGTATAATCAATGCGTGTACCATCCCAGTTAGTTTCGCAATTCCGGTTTTGCCAGAATGCAAGCTGCGCATTTACTGCTGTAGTCATATCAAAGAAAGGCGACAGCAATTCAGCATTTGCATTAGGCTGATAAATGGTGGTAAGATTAATATCCCATGCATTAGGTGCTGAATGTGCGCCCGATGTTGTACCATAAGCAGGTGTTCCCAATTCCCATGCGCTTCCCAATACATTGGTAACAGGTGTCCAGTCATTGGCCGAAGCACCATCAAAGTTTTCGCAGTAATTTAAAGTATCCACAGGTACTCCTTTTCGCGGCACGCATAAAGTATCATTCGTGTTATCACCATCAGTAGCTAACACAGTATATCCGCAGAAGTCGTATATGCCTGATGGTACAATAAATGTTGCACAACTGATATCAACTATTCCGTTTGGAAGTATGGGTGTGCCGCTGTAAGTTACAGGTCCTATAGGACCGGGGCCACCGGTATAAGTGTAATACACATCAAAGTTGGTGATAGGATTACATCCGAAATTGCGAACACGAATTGTTACATTCGACTGCTGTCCTGCACCCCAGTTTTGCACAGGCTCAATAATTGCATCCACACCTACATCATCATTAGGAGGATTGATCATGCAGAAATCATCAATTGACATACCATCTCCTGTTGTAAAGTTGGTTGAATTAAATGCAAACCTGATTTGTACCAAGCCAATAGCATTATAACCATTCATGCTGTAAGTTGACTTAATCCAGCCTTGTGAATTTCCATCCCATCCGGGCAGGTTAGTTGAGAAAAGACCTGCATTGGTGTACCAGTTAGTGGCATTGGTATCACCCATAGTTCCCAATACATTCCAGCCTAATCCATTAATATTAATATCCATGCGGCCGCCATCATAAAATTGCTGTGTGCTTACGTTTTGCCAGAATTGCATGCGCGCATTACAGGCCGTTGCGAAATCAAAAATAGGTGACAATAAATAAGTTTCAGAACCGAAATCATAATTGGTAGTCAGATTCACATCCCATGCATTTGGAGGCGTATGAGCTGAATTAGTAAGGCCATAATTTGGTGTGCCTAATTCCCATAAAGAGTTTCCTGTCGGAGAAGCAATGGCAGTCCAGTCAGCGCCTGAAGTATCAAAATCATTGCAATAAGTTACAGGTACAACAGGAATACCTTTTGGTGTAGTGCATGTGGTATCGTTACTGTTATCGCCATCGGTAGCTAACACGGTATATGCGCAGAAATCATAATTGCCTGAAGGCACTATAAACTGTGCACACGTAATTATTACAGTTTGATTAGGACCTATCGGAGTACCTGAATAAGTTGTTGGCCCAATTGGTGCGCCTGCATTAACTGTGTAATAAACATCAAAGTTGCTAATAGGGTTACAACCATAATTACGCACTTCAACATTTACATCAGACAACTGACCTGCTCCCCAGATAGGAGTTGGATTAAGGATAGCATCAACACCAATATCTTCAGCAGGCGGATTGATCATACAGAAATCATCAATTGAAATTCCATCGCCTGTAGTAAATGTAGAGGAGTTAAAAGCAAACCGCAATTGAATCAAACCAATGCTATTATAAGCGTTCATATTATACGTACACTTGATCCATCCGTTTGATGTGCCATCCCAACCCACCTGGCCCGAAGAAAATACAGCAGCATTGTTATACCAATTAGTAGCAAGGGTATCACCTACAGTACCCAGCGGACCCCATGAACCACCGTTAGCAGCAAGGTCTATACGGGCGCCATCATAAAAGGTTTGAATATTGCGGTTTTGCCAGAATTCCATGCGGGCATTACAGGCAACAGAGAAGTCGAAAATGGGCGAAAGCAAATAAGTTTCGGCACCAAAATCATAATTGAAATTAAGATTTATATCCCAACTGTTTGGTGGTGTATGTGGCGAGTTAGTCAAACCGTAATTAGGTGTTCCTAATTCCCATGTAGTGTTTCCTGTTGGCGATGGAATAGGAGTCCAGTCGCCACCATTCACATCAAAGTCGTTGCAGTAAGTTATTGAAACTTGCTGAATGCCGCTTACATTAAGACACATTGTGTCATTAAAATTATCACCATCACCCGTGAGGTCCGTATATGCACAAAACTGGTAGGTGCCACCCAGCACTGTAAATTGGGGGCAATTGACCGTATCGGCTGCACCGGCTGCTAATGTGCCGGGGTAATTGGTAGCTATAGAGGTAACGCCATTGTAAACGTAATACACATCAAAATTAGTTGCTGAGTTTAAACCATAATTTTTTATTAAAAGTTTTACATCAGCTAAAGCTCCTGCCGGATATAAAGCATTCGGCAGAAACACAGTTGCCACCCCGATATCCTGGGGTTGTGGCAACTTGATGCAGAAATCATCAATTGAAACTCCATCCTGGTTTATTATTGCATCAGAAGTAAATACAAAGCGGAATTGAACAGGATTTGGATTATAAATAAAGTCGAGTTCAACCAGGTCGCGGGTTGAATTTTGCCATCCGCCTGAACTGCCTGACCATCCTGATTGCCCGCTTGAATTTACTATCTGGTAATTGTACCAATTGGTTGCATTGGGATCGGCAAAACTTCCAACCATTTGCCAGGTAGTTCCGTCTGTGGTATAATCTAATCGTGTTCCATCCCACGAAGCTTCGCTATTATAATTTAACCACATGTTGATTTTTGCATTTATTGCAGTGCTGAAATCGAAAATTGGTGACAGCAGATAACTCTCTGTACTACCCACATAGCCTGCGTTAAGATCAATATCCCATGCATTAGGCGGTGAATGTGCCCCGGTAGTCTGACCAAATGCAGGCGTACCTAACTGCCATGATGAACCACTAACCAATGAATCAGTCCATAATATACCGGTATCAAAATTATCGCAATAGGTGAGGTGCGCACCGTCAGAAACCGTAAAGCAATTTATAATGGTGCTGCCTGAATTAGCACATGCCGAAGCATCGTAAGCGAAAAAATAATAACAAATAGTATCACCTACATTAAAAGTGTCAACGGGTGTAACTGTCCATAAGCTATCGCCTATGATGGGATTGGTCATTGCAAAGGTATCAGGTGGAGCTCCGTTAAGGCTGGTTACAAGATAAACTGAAGCAACGCCTGAATTATCACCAACTTTTACATTGTAAGTATATGGGCCGTTATTATAAACACTGCCTGAATAAAAGGGCGAAGTGAATACCAAACCCGGAGGAGTTAATTCACACGGTGCAGCAAGCACGCAAATCTCATCTAAGAGCCAGCCGTAACGGTTTAAACCATTGTTATTAAGATCGCGGGCAAAGAATCGTATTTTAGCGTTGGGTATATTTGCCACTAATGATGAAATATCAAATTGCTCATACTGCCACCATGATGCTTGCGGCATGGTATCAACACCGGGTATCCACGCAGGATATGCGGCTTCGGTAAATTTATTCCCCTGGTTCGGGAAATTACTGGTGCCTAAGTATTGCGCTCCTGTAAGATTTGTCCATGTATTTCCACCATCATTGGATACCTGAATTAATCCCTGGTCAAAAAATTCCAGCTTGCATATATGCCAGAAACTGAGGATTACAAAAGTGTTTCCTGTAAGGTCAATGAGATCAGATGTGGCGATAGCTGTATCGCCCTGGCCAAAGGTTCCGTGATAACTCTGCACACCATCGTGAGCAAAAGTCGTGTTCGCATTCCAACCGGGCAAGCCTGTGGAAGTAAGGTTGTTTGACGAAATACTGTCAATCAACTCCATGTCTTCATGATAAATGCACGATTGGCCGAAGGCGATTGATGCATTTAATAAAACCGATAAACCAAGTAGTAATTTTTTCATGATTAATAATTTAAATTTTACGTTGCAATACTGGAGTATGTTAACCCTATAAACAAAATGGGGATGCGTAAATGTAAAAAATAATCTGAATGTGAATTCCTTATAAATTATTTTTTTTGTCTGAAAGATTAACAATATGTTTTTAATGTGCTGGACAGATTAGCAATCTGTCTTTTACATGTTGAACAGATTAGCAATCTGTTTTCATTTTGCATAGAAGATCATCACTTCCAGAAATATTTTTTTAGAGCGAACTAAAGTTCGCTGTTACAGGCTTACGCATGTGCAACTTCTTTCTCAATGTTTTGCTGTTTGCATTTTATTTTTCAATAAGTTTTCAAAAAAAGAAGAATCTGTCACCACACAAAATGTTTTTTTAGAGCGAACT
>JBDTRM010000168.1:0-1918 GCA_039931675.1 Bacteroidia bacterium
CAAACTGTTTTTGTATTGCTCTTTTAATGCTTCTGTTTTTTCTACGAGTTGGGCAAATTGGGTTTGGAGTTCTATCGGTGGAACAGGTATTTTAATTTCCTTAATGCTTGTCAAGCTAAGAAATGTTCTAGCAGTATCAGTAATTTTCTTTTTAAATTGTTGTTGAACAATTCTATCATTGATACAGAACTCCAAATAAATTGGAACAATCAAATTTTGATTTGCGGTTATTTTATTAAAATTTTGAGACATGATTGCACGGGGCAAATTTTCAGGAACTTTAAGTGCCTTCCCTGAAGAACCAACCGCTATAATAACAATGTCATTTGGTTTTATTTCACTTCTCTTTAATTCAATGGCTTTTTCCTCGCTTATGTATTTAACATTGCTTAAATCTAATTTTCCAGAAGTAATGTTTGTTCCTCTTAGAATTATTACTCCACTATTGGTATAGTGTTGTGATGTTAAGTTAGAACCAAATGGTCCGCTTGAAAGGGAATGTTTTTCATCACTTGCAATCTCTGGAATATATTTCCATTCAAATTTACTTCCGTCACCAAACATTTCCCAAAAGGAATTTTGAATAAACTCATCAAGCAAGGCAATGCTTTGTTTGCGTTGCTCAATAAGTGTTTCGGCTTTGCTTAAAATATTTGCAATGCGGATTTGGTCGGTCAGGGAAGGCACTTCAATTTTTTCTTTAAGATAATTATCAAGTTGCAAGTTGATAATGCCTGTGGTTTTATGTTGATGTCTTAATGTTCTTCCTCTGTGATGTGCAATGTGCAATTGATAGAAAAGATATTTAGGATTTATCAATTCTTTATTAGGTCTTAGAATAGCTGTGAAGTTATTGCACAAATATTTTTCATCAGTATCTAAATCAAAAAACACAACACGACCAACGGGCTGTTTTGGACCACCACCAGATTTTTCAATTATAATGTCTCCTTTCTTTAAATGCTTCTTAATTATTTTTTTTTCGTCAATATTTCTTGTAACAATTTTATCGTAATTAATAATTCCTAAGTTAGTAAAGTTGGTTGTTCTAATAACTTTTGTTCCTTCTCCATTAATGGATTCATCACCCCATTCACCAGTAATTTTTTCTACAATAAGTTCTTTGATTGATTGTTTCATTGCACAAAAGGTTTTAGTTCTTTCAAACTTATCTGAATATCTTTTTTCATGAATTTGGCAATTGACAATTGCCAAATCTTCATGCATTGATTTTTTGCATTTTGAGATTTGGCAGTTAGCAACTGCCAAATTTTATGTTTTGTTAATGCGCTGATGTTTTCCATAATCACAACAGTTGTTTTAATTCTCCCAATCCTGTTTGAATATTTTCTTCAATCGTTTCCAATTTTCCAAAAATCAGTTTCGGTTTATCATACTTAACTTCTTCGTACATTTCTTCTTTGTAGGTGCTTAAATTCAAATCGTAATTGTTTGTTACAATTTCTTTTTTCGGCACTGTAAAGTATTTCTGCCTCCTGTCTGAACTATGATTTATTTGATTTGTGTGATTGCTATGATTTTCCTTTGCTGGTTTGCTATTTTTCTTTTCTTCAATCACATTAATCATTGAATCAGAAGAATCATAGTTCAGACGTGTTTTGTATTGTTCAACAATTTCCTGCAAATCACTTTCAGCAATTTTATTTCGCTTATCATCCAATGAGTAACCATCTGCCTGCATATCGTAAAACCAAACATTGTTTGTTTCACCGCCTTTTGTAAAAATTAAAATGGCAGTGCTTACACCTGCATAAGGTTTAAATACTCCGCTTGGCATAGCTATCACTGCTTTCAATTCTGCTTTTTCAATCAGCATTTTTCTAACTGCTTCAAATGCTTTTCCTGAATTTTGAATTACACCCGAAGGAACAATTACGGCTGCTGTGCCTCCCATTTT
>JBDTRM010000169.1:0-75323 GCA_039931675.1 Bacteroidia bacterium
TATACATGGTTGGCGTCCCCGCCAACCATCCAACGTTTATAATGCAGGTTGGCGGGGACGCCAACCTGGGATAAAAATAACAACAAACAACAAACAGAAAAATGAAATCAATAATCATAGATGACGAACCAGATGCAAGAGAAAAACTTGAACTGTTGATTACAAAATATTGCCCGCAATTAACAATTGCTGCTATTTGCAAAGATGCAAGTGAAGGACTTGCAGCAATAGAAACACATAAACCTGATTTAGTTTTTCTTGATGTTGAAATGCCTTTTATGACGGGCTTCGACATGCTGAAAAGAATCAATAAGATTTCTTTTGAAGTTATATTCACCACTGCACACGATCATTATGCAATACGTGCGATAAAATTTTCTGCCCTTGATTATTTGCTCAAGCCTATTGATTTAGAGCAATTGCAGGAAGCGGTAAATAAAGCATTTGAAAAGAAAAACATTGCTCAATCTGAAAAACGATATGAAAACTTTGTAGGCAATTTGGAGGCAAAAGAAAAGCTTACTTCAATAAGTGTTCCTACATCGGATGGATTTTTAATTATTAAGTTAACCGATATTGTTTGGTGCAGCGCAGCAAATTTTTACACAATTATTTATCTCACCAATAAAACTGAAATTGTTGTTACACGAACACTGAAACAATTTGATGAGCTGCTTTCTGAATCAGGTTTTGTTCGCATACATAATTCTCACCTGATTAATCTTGCCCATTTAGTTCGTTACATAAAAGGTGCAGGCGGCCAGGTGGAAATGAGCAATGGAAAAGTTTTAGATGTATCGCGTAGAAAGAAAGAAGAGTTGATCAGCAAGATAAATCCATAACAAAACCTTCCGGTTACTGTACCGTTCAAACCAGTTACTGTTTTATCGTTTCATTAGCACTAAGTGCGAAGTATGTTTGATTCATAATTCTAATTTCAAACAAAATGAAAAAGTTCAAAAATCTAACCCGCAAATTGTGGGATTCAAAATTTAGCACGGACCTATTAGTTGCTGTTTATTTTCTCATGCTTACAGGTATTATATTTTATTTTAAACAACATCCTGTTGGTTTTCTTTTGGGAGAATAAGTAGAGACGGAATCATTTAATAATATCAACTATGAAAAATTTTTTCAGAAAATATGCTTTCGATATTTTGAGCAATCTCATCATCATCCTACTTGCTTATGTTTTGATAATGCTGGTTTTAAATTTTTAGGAAAGTGATTTAAAATTTCGGGTTCGGTTCCTTCTTTGCAATCTTATCATTATTTGGCAAGCGGGTCTATTAGTTGCAACTGCCTGATGTGTTTAAAATCTTCTGTATTGTGAGTAATCAAAGTCAATTCAAAATATATAGCAATGGCTGCAACCAGTGAATCACCAAGCTTCATCATTTTTTTTCTTCTTAAAGAAGTTGCAAGTTGAATGATTTCAAAATTGATTTCATAAATTATTGAAGCAGAAAAAAAATCTTCAAAAAAAAGAATGTCTTTATCTGAAAGTTTATTATATCCCAAAACTTCCAAATAATTAATCCAACATACACCGGGTTTATTGTTTCTGATAAACTCTCTTAGTTCAGCAAATTCAGGTTGCGCAGAATAAATGATAATATTACTGTCTAAAAGCATAGCTATCTATTTGGAAGTTTACGGTCTTCGCGCTGTTGTTTTTGCCACGCAACAGGATTTTTAATGGATTTTAAATTTCCGTTCAAAGCAATTTTTTCGAGAGCGTTTGCCATTGCTTTTCCATTTGATTTTTGTTTTATCTTTTTTGATTTGTTCTGTTCTTCATTTATAGTGGCCCTAATTCCCATCCGTTCACTAATCATTTTAACCAACAGTAAATCTGATTCGTTATTTATATTAAGTGTTATTGATTTCATTTCGTTTTACATTTTTTTCTTTCACAACAAAGATAAAATTTGTTTTTGCTGTTGCATAATATTTTATCATTCTATCTTCTATTATCCAACTACTGTTTCAGAATTACCATCTACTGAAAATCAATTACCAGCTTCTTTAAGTTGCTTTTAATCGCGTATGCATTGCCACATTTTTGCATCATCAAATTCAAAAAAAATAATTTAACACACAAAATAAAATTTAAAAACAAATGAAAAAATTAATCGCAGCAGTTACGGCATTGAGCATGTTAGTATTTGCACAACAAACAAAAGCTCAAAACGCATTTCCGGCAAACGGAAGCACAGGCATCGGAACTTCCACTCCGAATTCATCTTCGATACTCGAAGTAAAAAGCACAACAAAAGGCATGCTCACACCACGCATGACTAAAGCACAGCGCGATGCAATTGCTGCTCCCGCTGAAGGATTGCTGATTTATCAAACGAATTCATCTCCCGGTTTTTATTATTACAACGGAACAGTTTGGAAAGCAGTTTCAACAAACAATGTTCGCGGATTGAATGCTAATTTATTTATCGGGCAGGATGCAGGAAAAAGTAACACCACAGGTATATCAAACATTGCACTCGGCAAATCAGCATTGAAAAACAATTCATCATTAAGCGGTTCAATTGCCATTGGCGATTCATCGTTAATGACAAGCACTTCGGGCACAGATAATACTGCTGTGGGTCATGCAACTTTAGCAAACAATACCACCGGTGGCGACAATGCAGCTTTCGGATATGCTGCATTGTACAGCAATACTGAAGGTGCGTATAACAGCGCATTGGGTTATTATGCGCTTTACTCGAACACAACGGGTGTTTATAATACTGCTACCGGTATGGGTTCATTGTTGAGTAATTCAACAGGTTCAAAAAATACTGCTACAGGTGCACTTGTTTTAAATCAGAATACGCAGGGAACAGATAATACAGCATCAGGATATTATGCAATGTATTCTAACACAGTTGGTGTAGGAAATGTTGGAACAGGTTCTTATGCGATGAATGGAAATGTGACTGGAAGTGAAAATACTGCAACTGGTCATTTTGCCATGTTAAACAACAATGGAAATTTTAATACTGCGACAGGTTCAAAATCTCTTTACAATAATATTTATGGAAATGAAAATACTGCCACAGGATATTTTTCTCTTTTCAGCAATACAATGGGCATTGACAATACGGCTACGGGTAGTTACTCCTTGTATTCAAATGTTGATGGCAAGAATAATACTGCTGACGGCAAGGAAGCAATGTACAGCAACACATCAGGCATTGAAAATGTTGCAGTAGGTTACAAGGCAATGAAGAACAATCAAACAGGAAGTGAAAATACGGCTACCGGTGCCAACTCGCTTTTCAATAATACAACCGGTGCAAATAATTCAACTTTCGGAGCACTGTCAATGGCTGTCAATTCAACAGGTAGTAATAACAGTGCTGTTGGTTTTGCGGCTTTATATTATAATAATGCAGATAATAACACGGCAGTAGGAAGCCAGGCATTGTTTTCAAATCAGCAGGGCTCTAATAATACCGCAATAGGAAGTGAAGCTCTGAAATCAAATATTGTTGGTGGGGACAATGTAGCCGTTGGCCATTTAGCATTGAACAAAAATATTTCAGGTACCAATAACATTGGTTTAGGAAGCAGTGCCTTGTATTCAAACACAGCCGGTTCATCAAATATTGGTATTGGTGCTTTAGCCCTCACCTCAAATACTACAGGAAATAATAATATCGGAATTGGTCAATATACTCTCATAAGCAATACAATTGGGTTTGATAATACTGCGATTGGATATCAATCAATGGATAACAACACGACTGGGAATTACAATACAGCAACAGGCACTTACGCACTAAGTCACAATACTACCGGATACTGGAACTGTGCGTTTGGAAAACTTGCGCTTGAACAGAACACAACAGGATCCGGTAATGTGGGGATAGGTTATTTTGCATTACAAGCTAATACCTCCGGTGGTTATAATGTAGCAATAGGATATAGCAGCGGGAGTGTAAATGATAATAGTAACAACTGTACTTTTTTAGGCAATGATGCTAACCAGGCTAATACCAATGATATTTACAATTCAACTGCATTGGGTAGAGGCAGCCGCATCCTTGCAAGTAACCAGGTTCGTATCGGCCATACCAGTGTTAATTCAATAGGTGGTTTCCAGGATTGGACCAACTTTAGTGATGGTCGTTATAAAAAGAATATTAAAGAAGATGTGAAAGGCATGGAGTTTATACGCAAGCTTCGTCCGGTGGTTTATAATTTAGATGTAACAAAGCTCAATGAAAAATTAAATTTAACGGATAGCGATAAGGTTAGCATTAAAGAAAAAGAAAGTCAATTGCAAACCGGTTTCATTGCACAGGAAGTGGAAGCAGCAGCTCGTTCATTAGGATATGATTTCAGCGGAGTTGACAAACCTAAAAATGCAGATGATTTTTATGGATTGCGTTATGCGGAGTTTGTTGTGCCCGTAGTAAAAGGAATGCAGGAGATGGATAAGGTGAATGAAGAGTTGAAAATGAAAAATGAAAAATTAGAAAGTGAGGTTAGCGAATTGAAAAATGAAATTGCAGAAATCAAACAGCATTTGGGAATTGCAACTGATGAGATGAAATCATCATCAAATCACCAAATTACCAAATCACCAAATCAACTTCAAATAATTCCGAATCCTGCAAAGGATGTCGCAACCATTCGTTTTGCAAATGAAGAAAACAAAACAATAAAAGTTATTGTGATTGATGAAACAGGAAAAGAATTAAAATCAGTTTCAACTAACGGTAACGAAACGCAAATAAACACAAGCATATTTGCGGCAGGAAATTATTCAGTGAAGTTGGTTGCAGATGGAAAAATTGTTTCAGCAGGTAAGATGGTAGTTATTAAATAACCATCCGGTTTTAAGTTGGCAATAAAAATCTTTGTCAAACAGGAAGAGCGTATCGTAAAGGATGCGCTCTTTTTGTTTTTGCAAAACCCTGATTTCAAAAGATGCAAGTGTTTACCTCCATCTTATACTTTGAATAAGATAAAATTGTACTTGTAAAAACCTTAATTTTTATTTCGCCTTAGTAGAAAAGTATTGCGATAAACCTCGACCTTATTACCTTATTCCTCACTAAAATAAGGTAATAAGGTTGACCTTGACTTTTGATTTTTCTACTAAGGTTTTTTATCTGACAATGATTTTGACTCAATCTATTTGTACTAATTTATCAGATTTATAGTATAGTTTCCACCTACTGTTTCAGAATTACCACTTACTGAAAATCAAACACCGGCTTCTTTAAGTTTCTTTTAATCGGTTGTTCGCTGCTGCATTTTTGCATCATCAAATTCAAAAAAATTATAAAACACAAAAAATAAAAACAAATGAAAAAATTAATCACAACAGTTGCGGCATTGAGCATGTTAGCCTTCGCACAACAAACAAAAGCGCAAAACACATTTCCGGCAAACGGAAGCACAGGCATCGGAACATCAACTCCGAATTCATCTTCGATACTCGAAGTAAAAAGTACAACAAAAGGCATGCTAACACCACGCATGACAAAGGCACAGCGAGATGCAATTGCATTACCTGCTACAGGTTTATTAATTTTCCAAACAGATGCCACACCGGGATTTTATTATTACACCGGCACTTTATGGAAAGCAGTTTCAACAAACAACGTGCGCGGACTGAATGAAAATTTATTCATCGGTTTGGACGCTGGTAAAAGTAACACCACGGGTATATCAAACATTGCGCTCGGAAAAGAAGCATTAAAAAACAACAACACTCAAAGCGGTTCAATTGCTATAGGTGATTCATCATTAATGACAAGTACTTCGGGCACAGATAATACTGCTGTAGGTCATGCAACTTTATCAAAGAATACTACAGGTGGCGATAATATTGCATTCGGATATTCAGCATTATTTAACAACACAACAGGAAGTCATAACAGCGCGCTGGGTTATAATACACTTTATCATAACACAACCGGCAATGAAAATACATCAACAGGAATGGGTTCTATGTTAAGCAATTCATCGGGAAGTTTTAATACTGCAAACGGTGCATTTGTTCTTAATCATAATATTACCGGTGAAGGAAACACTGCATCAGGTTACAGTTCGCTGTATTCAAATACAAGCGGCAATTTAAATGTGGCTTATGGCAGCAATTCATTATATAATAATACCGTAGGGGAACGAAATGTGGCAGTTGGTTCCAGTTCGCTATTGAGCAACATTAGCGGCAATGAAAATATCGCCATAGGAAACGAAGCATTAAATATGAATTCTACAGGTGACGGAAATGTGGCAGTAGGCACAGAAAGCCTTAACAGCAACATGACCGGAAAGTATAATACTGCAGTAGGAACTTATACACTAAACAGGAATGAAACCGGAAATTATAATACTGCTTTAGGTACATCATCTTTGCTTTATAATCAATCGGGAAATGAAAATGTTGCAACCGGGTATCTCGCTATGCAGTTCAATATTAATGGCAATGATAATTCATCTTACGGATACCGGGCGTTAACCAATAATGTTTCGGGAAGTAATAATGTTGCAATGGGAGCTAATTCAATGAATGCAAATACAACCTCCAGCAACAATACGGCTATAGGTGCTTATACCATGGTTGCAAATACAACAGGTACCGGTAACAGTGCGTTTGGATTTGGTGCATTGTATTTTAATAATGCAAATAATAATACAGCGATAGGAAACCAGGCATTATTTGCAAACCAGCAGGGTACTAATAATACTGCAGTTGGAGTGGAAGCACTCAAGTCAAATACTTCAGGATGGAATAATATTGCAATTGGTTACACTGCATTAAACAAAAATGTTGCGGGTACATATAATATCGGTATAGGTAATGGTGCCTTATATTCTAATACCGGTGGTGCATCAAATATTGCAATCGGGGAATTAACGTTAACCGCAAATACAACAGGAAATTATAACATCGGAATCGGTGGATACTCTCTTATCAATAATACAACAGGAATTCAAAATATTGCATTAGGATATAATTCACTTGGCAGTAACGTAACAGGAAATAATAATACAGCCATCGGTACTTATTCGCAGTATCATAATACAACGGGGGTAAACAATACTTCAAGCGGATATAGTTCACTTAATAATAACACTACGGGATTTTATAATACTGTAGCAGGTTATAATGCTATGTACACGAATACAACCGGAAGTCAGAATGTTGCGTTCGGATACGATGCAGGAAGCTACAATGACAATAGCACCAAGTGTACTTTTGTAGGATATGGCTCAGACCAAAACTCATACCTGGATTTAACCAATTCAATGGCAATTGGAAATGCAAGCCGCATTTCAGCATCAAACCAGGTGCGTATCGGTAATACAGCTATAACTTCAATCGGTGGATTCCAGGATTGGACAAACCTTAGTGATGGTCGTTATAAAAAGAATATCAAAGAAGAAGTAAAAGGCATGGAGTTTATCCGCAAGCTGCGCCCCGTGGTTTATAATTTAGATGTAACGAAGCTCAATGAAAAATTAAATGTAAGGGATAGTGATAAGGTTAGCATCAAAGAAAAAGAAAGTGCATTACAAACCGGTTTCATTGCACAGGAAGTGGAAGCAGCAGCGCGTTCAGTAGATTATGATTTCAGCGGAGTTGACAAACCGAAAAATACAGATGATTTTTACGGATTGCGTTATGCAGAATTTGTAGTCCCTGTTATAAAAGGTATGCAGGAAATGGATAAAGAAAATACAGAATTGAAAATTAAAAATGCTGAATTAGAAAGCAGTGTTAAAGAATTAAAAAATGAAAATGCTGATTTGAAAAATGAAATTTCATTAATCAAAAAACATTTGGGAATTTCTAATGCCGAAGAAAAATCATCATCAAATTCCAAAACAACTGAAGAATCAAAACAACTTCAAATAATTCCGAATCCAGCAAAAGATATTGCAACCATTCGATTTGCCAATGAGGAAAACAAAACAATTAAAGTTATAGTGATGGATGCAACAGGAAAAGAAGTTAGTTCAGTTTCAACTAACAGTAACGAAATACAAATCAATACAAGTGCATTTGCGTCAGGAAATTATTCAGTGAAGTTAGTTGCTGATGGAAAAATTATTTCAACATGTAAGATGGTCGTGGTGAAATAGGACTGAGATTACAACATGGCTTTCTGAAAGTTTAGCGATTAAATAATCCTCTGAAAAAGTGTTTCGTAACGGAAACACTTTTTTGGCATTTGCGCCATTCATTCCAATTAAATTCATTTCAACTTGCACAAGGAATTTACTTTTAAAGGCAAGTAACCGATTTTAATAAGGCAATAAAAAATGCCATCTGGAAGGATGGCATTTTAATAATGAAAGAATTAATTATTTCGTAACGCGCCATATTGCATAAATAACACCGGGTATAATAAGACAAAACCAAAGAAGAATACTTAACCAGAAAGGTCCGTGAATGCCTTCGTAAAGACCTACCGCTAATGGTGGAAGAATAATCGCAAATAAAATATAAGCCCACAATGGAATGTCTGTATCGCCCGGAGCTTTATGACGCAAAAATTTCCTCATTTCTTTTCTGTCTGCTTTTGTATATTTTTTTGCAGCGACTACCGGCTCATTTTTGTTTTCTTTTACAACATCGCTTTTTACAGCTTCATTTGATTTTGCATTTAAATTATTTGCATCTGTTTCAACACTATTAATAACAGCAGGTGTTTGTCCATTAGATGCAATTAAAACGGGTTCAGCAGTTTTTGATTCATTTTGAATTGTTGCTTCAACAGATTTCATTTTACTGAGGTTTTCAGTTGACGCTGGTGCTTGATCTGTAGTATTTGCTTTTTGTTGTACATCATTTTTATTGCCATGCCAGGCTACAGAATAACCTTTACGGTAATGACGTTTTTCAATGCTAAGTCCTTTTTCAGAACTGCATGATGAAAAAATTGATGCAGTAATAGCTACTGCAATTAAACGGAGGAGATTGTTTTTTTTCATAATTTGAAGTTTTAAAATTTACGACTGCTTTTTATTTAAATTAAAATACCATGCTAAATTAATTCCAAACACCCGATTATAAGTATTAGTGGTGGCAGTAGGAATAATGTTTGATAATCCCCAATCAACAAAAAAGAGGCCTTCAAAATTTTCGCGGAAGTCGGCACCTACCTGAAACACTATACCAAAATCTGATGATTTTAAATTATCGGAACTACTGTTACCAAAGTCAATTTTTTTTGATTCTTTATATCCGCTTTCATAATAGTAATACTTGCCTGCAATGCCAAATGCGTAATAACCTCCCAAACCAACGATAACTTTTGATTGTTCACTTGTTTCAAACTTGAAACGCCCCACAACCGGTAACTCAAGATAAACTGGTTTCATTGTGTATTTATAGCCATAGATATCTTTGAATGAATATCCTTTGCTACTTGCCAATACCTGGAAATGGATATCAACATCGTGAGTAACAGGCACCAATGCCACAGCGCCAAAGTTAAATGCAAATCGCGAATCAGTATTATAAGAGCTTCCTTTAACGTTGGTTAATTGTGCACCAACAGTAGGCCCAATCTTTACTTGTGCAAAGCCCCTAAAGCTTAATATTAGCAGAACTATGATGATGGCGTTTTTCATTTTTATTTTGAGATTAAACAGATGCAATTAAAGAGGAATATTTGAAAAAATAAAACATTACAAATAAGGGTGTCGTTTAAATTCTTTATCACGATCAAATAAATAACGATAGGTTTTTAGAATCCTGCTCTTGTGCGTGGTAAGTGTTTCTGCAACACTGATCATCCTGGGATTAAAATCTCCTATCCATTGCATTTCATATTCTTCGTATTGCATTTTATGCTGCACAATAAATGATGATTCAATAATGAGATAGCTATCAACTCCCTTGCCCTGGTGTTCAGGAATAACACCAAACACAATTCCGAGAAATTTCTTTATGTACCCGCGCTTGAGCATCCACACAAAACGAAGTTTTTCAATCCATCCAAACTTTCCGTTAAAGTGCCTGAAGAGTTGATTTATATCAGGAATATTTATAAAGAATGCAACAGGTTCATCCTTATAATAAACGAAGTAAATTATTTTTTCATCCATCACTGGTTTCATCTTATTGAAAAGCATTTGCACCTGTTTCGATTCTAAAGCTTTGCCTTCGCCATGTTTCACCCATGCCTTATTATATATGGTGCGAAAGTCTTCGGCATACTTTTCTAACTTGTTTTTTTTCAGATACTCGAAGCGATAATTTTTATCGGCAGCAATAATTTTATGACGCTCATAAAGTTTTTCCTGCAATGGTGCATCAGGATGCATTGCAAAACAATATTGTTCAAAGTATATTTGAAAACCATACGATTCAAATAACTCCACATAATATGGTTTGTTATAATTCATTTTATAGGGCACAGGAGAAAAACCATAAGTGATCAATCCCCACCATGCATCGCGTTCCCCAAAATTTATCGGCCCATCCATGGCTTCCATTCCTTTTTCCTGCAACCACATTTTACAATGGTCGAACATAAAATGCGCTGCGGCTTTATCATTTATACATTCAAAAAAACCAATGCCTCCTGTCGGTTGATTTTCTCTGCGAGATGTTTTATCGTTTATAAAAGCTGCTATGCGACCAATAGGTTTTTGTGAATCATCAAACAATAAAAAACGTGTACACTTACCATGACGGAAAAATTTATTTTTCTGAGGATCAAAAACCTCTTCAATATCTTTATCTAAAGGGCGAATCCAGTTAGGGTCATCTTTATAAATCTGAAGCGGCAGTTCTAAAAAAAGTTTTTTATCAGCCTTGGCAACTACTTCGCGAATCTGCATATTTAGTTTTTGTTTGAGCGTTCAAAGTTAATATTCAATTAATGAATCAATCAATTCCGATACATCGGAACAAATTATCACTTCACAAATTACCAAATCACCAAATTTCCATTTCCTTTGTCGTAATTATGAATTCAACCTTAAGGGATAAAGTAGTAATTATTACGGGAGCTTCATCAGGTATTGGCAGAGCGTGCGCCTTGACTTTTTCGGCAGCCGGTGCCCATGTAGTATTGGCAGGGCGTAATTTAGATAAGTTAGGTGAGGTTGCAGGCACAATCAAAAAAAACGGATGTGCTGTGCTGGTTATACCTTGTGATGTTACCCATGAGGAGGATTGCAAAAACCTTATGAATGCTGCAATGGAAAGATTTAAAAAAATTGATGTTTTAATTTGTAATGCGGGTATATCCATGCGGGCTACGTTTGCAGATGTAGATCTGAAAGTGATACGGCTTTTGATGGAAACAAATTTTTGGGGGGCAGTTTATTGTACAAAATATGCATTGCCCTATTTATTAAATTCGCAGGGAAGCGTAGTTGCTATTTCTTCAATTGCAGGCAAAATGGGTTTGCCGGGTCGTACCGGATATAGCGCTTCTAAATATGCATTAGAAGGATTTATGGAAACCCTGCGCACTGAAAATTTAAAAAATCACCTGCATGTGTTGGTGGCACGGCCTGGTTTTACAAGAAGCGCCATTCGCGAGCATGCACTTGCAGCCAACGGAATTGAGCAAAGAGAATCGCCACGTGATGAGGATAAAATGATGAGTGCTGATGAAGTGTCAAAGCATATTTTAAATGCTGTACTGAAAAGAAAGCGTGATTTAATTTTAACGAAAAACGGAAAACTTACTGTATGGATTAATAAATTCTTTCCGGCACTGATGGATAAATTGGTTTATGATCACATGTCGAAAGAACCGGGAAGCCCATTTAAGCCTGTTTAAATGAAAAAGGTATTTATAACTTTTGTTGCAGTTGTCTTTATTAATTTTTTGTTGATTTATATTTTTGGCAATAGGGCTGAAAGTAAATCGGAAGGGCTAAGAGCAAATAAATCTCTTGCTTTAATTATTGATTCTTTAAAAATAGATAAAGCGAAGATTTATTTTTTTGTAGATAAATCTGATTATCGTTTAACTGTGATGTCTGATACCATTAGTTTAAAATCATTCCCCGTTGTGTTGGGTCCTGATCCTGTAAACGATAAAATAAAACAGGGTGACGGATGCACGCCCGAAGGATGGTTTGTTATTCAGTCGAAGTATCCACACCGCAATTGGAATAAATTTATGTGGTTAGATTATCCCAATAAAGATTCGTGGAAAAAGCACAATGAAGCAATTGGAAAAAAGCTGATTGAAAAGAATACTGACATTGGAGGTGAGGTGGGCATACATGGTGTACCAGCCGGAACTGACAACATGATTGACATAAAATATAACTGGACAGCAGGCTGCATATCATTAAAAAATAAAGATGTTGATGAGATTTATCCATTCGTAAAACCGGGAAGCACAAAAGTTTTTATTCAAAAATAACATTTACCATATATGAAATCGAAAATTTTAATTGCTGCACTTTGTCTTATTTTTATGGCAGCATGTAAATCTGAAAAGCAAAAGCTTACTGATCGTATCGCAAGCGTTGAAAAGGAGCTTAGGAATGATACCACTGGTGTGATGAACTATAAGAAAGCCGCAGAGGTTATTAAGCTGTATGAAGATTTTGCAGCACGTTTTCCAGAGGATAGCATGAGCGCTAAATATCTTTTTAATGCCGCTGATGTTTCAGCTCACAGTCACAATGTGTTACATTCGGTAGAGTTGTATAAAAAAGTGATTGAAAAATATCCGCAATCAAAATATGTTCCCCAATGCTGGTTCTTCATTGGCTTTTTAAATGAAAATGAATTGAAGAATATTGCCGAAGCTCATAAAGCTTATACTACTTTGCTTGAAAAATTCCCCAATTACGAACAGAAAGAAACAGTGCAATGGTTACTTAAGAATTTAGGTAAATCAGATGAAGAACTTGTAAAACAATTTGAAGCCAATCAACAGCAGGGAGATAGTGTTGGTAATTAGTTTTTTGAGTTAAACAGATTATAAGATATTTACCACCTGCTAATTTTAAATCTTATTTTATGCAAATAAAAAAACAACAAAATAAGCCCGTTGCTAAAACATCCCAGGTAAAAAGTTCAGCATCTGTATCAAGGAAAATACCAGGTGATTTATATGATGCAAAATTAGTTCGTATGCTTGGTTTAATTGTGGCTGCTGTTGGCGCGGTTATCTACCTGCAAACATTAAGCTTTGATTTTGCATTAGATGATTACAGTGCCATAGTAGAAAATCGTCAAACAAAACAAGGCACTGCTGCCTTTTTCGAAATCTTTAAAAGCAGCTATCGTTTTGGATATACCATCCAGGGCGATGAATTATATCGTCCGTTATCAAAGGCAGTGTTTGCTGTAATATGGCAGTTTTCACCTGAAAATGCATTTCCCGGGCATTTGCTTAATCTATTATTTTATGCTCTCACCGGATTTTTATTGTTTACCACTTTGTGCCGTTATCTTAAAAATAATATTTACGTTCCTTTTATTGCTTCACTGCTTTTTATAGCGCATCCTATACACTCAGAAGTAGTGGCCAATATTAAAAGTCTTGATGAAATTTTTGCATTCTTCTTCTTCATTCTCTCCTTAAATTTTGTTCATCGTTATCTTGAAGAAAATAAAATGCGGGATATGGTTATAGCCTGTTGCAGCTTTTTCTTATCACTGCTTTCTAAGGAATCATCCATCACATTCATTTTGATTTTTCCCTTGTTCATTTACTTTTTTACCGACTTCGAATTTTCAAAAAACATAAAAACATCATTAACAATTTTAATACCTGCTATTATTTTCTTAATAATACGGCAGCAAGTGCTTAAAGGTAATAATGCCGGACCTCCCGCTGTTGCTGATAATTCATTGATGGAAGTGGCAGGTAACTTTGGAGCGCAACGGGCAACAGCAGTTATGATTATGGGGATGTATTTAAAGCTGCTTGTTTTTCCACATCCTTTGGTTTTTGATTATTCATTTAATGAGATACCTAATGTAACTTTAAGTGATTGGAAATTCCTGCTGTCATTTGCCATTTATTTAACAGTTGGAATATATGCTGTTATGACTTTTAAGAAAAAAAATCTTCTTGCATTTGCGGCATTGTATTTTTTCATAACAGCTTCTGTATCATCAAACATTTTGTTAATCATCGGTACCAACATGGCCGAACGTTTAATGTATGCACCTTCATTTGGTTTCTGTTTTGCCATTGCAGTATTATTAAATAAGTTTATAAATACCGAAGCAGTTAAAACAACTGTTAATTCAATCGGGCAATTTTTTGCTGAAAGAAAAATTCTTGTATCACTTGTATCGGTTATTGTTTTGTTATATGCCGGCAAAACCATTGCTTACAGTAGCGTGTGGAAAGATAACATGAGTTTATACGAAAGCGGGATAACAGGTTCGCCAAACAGTACGCGTACGCATTTTTATCTCGGCAACGCCATTTGCAAACCTGATTATTATGAAAAATTTCCAAAAGCTGAGCAGCATAAAATAATTGCGCGCGGTATTGATGAACTAAAAAAGTCTGCTGAGATATATCCATCATTTTCAGAACCCTGGGGGCAGCTTGGTGTAATATATTACAAGTTGAAAAATCTTGACAGCGCCATGTATTATTATAACAGGGCACTGCAGGTTGCTCCTTATATAGCTACCATTCATAATAATGTAGGCACCCTTTATTTTGAGCGGAAAATGTATAATGAAGCTATTACCGCTTTCGCAAAAGCAACACAACTTGATCCTTCATACTCAGAAGCATGGTGCAACCTCGGAAGCGCTTATGGAACTATGGGACAATTGGATGCTGCCATTCAGAATTTTCTGGAAGCTGTTAAGTGGGATCCTAATAATGCAATGGCAAATAAATTTCTGGGAATTACTTACCAGAATAAAGGCGATGCGTTAAATGCAAAGATTTATCTTGATAAAGCAGCATCATTGGGGATGAAGTAGTTTTTAAAGGCACAAAAAAAAGAGGTTGAAAATTTTCAACCTCTTTTTTCTACATTAAAGAATCAGGAAAATTATCTGTTAATGTTGATAGTTTGATTAATAATATCATTACCTGATTTTACCTGGATATGATAAAGACCTGTAGGCTGATTGTTTAAATCAAGAACCTGGTTGCCTAAATTAGTTAAGTTTTTTACCATAATAACTTGTCCAACCTGGTTTGAAACAGTTACGATTGCAGCCTCATTTAACCCGGAAATATTCACAAGACCATTAGAAGGATTCGGGAAAAACTTTACAGTTGACAAAGCACCGCTGTTGTCATTAATACCTGTTGAAAGATCAACAAGAATATCATCTACACGTAAAGAACTTGTTCCAGTTGCAGCAGTGCTAACAAAGCGGAAACCGAAATAATAGGTACCGGTAGTTGCAACGGTAAATGAATTGGTGCTGTGCTGATAAGTAGTATCGGCAGGTATTGGGCATACTACAATGTTTTGAGTTGCGGCAGCTACATTATTTTGATTGCCAATATAAACTTCAAGTCCGCAAGCTGTGGGGATATCAAATTCTTTATACCAAAAATCCAACAGGTAATTCGTTCCTGCATTTAAGGCAAAGCAAGTAGTAAAAAACCAATTATCATCAGGGCCACCGCTACCAGGTTTGCGAATACAACCTACACCAGTATGTGTTAATGCAGTAGGAATATCAAAAGTGGTTCCATCACCGTCAACATCATAAACTGTGAATCCTGAATAATCATCTGTAGGTTCAAATCCCATATTATAAGGAGCCGCTGAAACGTCAATTGGAGCATAAGAGGCTGTAACACTTGTTGATGAGTCATTGCTACTGTTGCCGTCACCTGTAATTTGTGTATATGATTGAATTGAATGTAAGCCACTTGTTGAAAGGTCAGCAGTTTGAGTAAATGTGTAGCTCAAAGTATCGCCACCATTAATTGGACCTGCAACAGTTTCCATTACGGGAGTTCCACCGTCAACAGAATAAGCAACAGGAATATTGCTTAATACACTGGTACCTACATTCAAAATGCTTACTTCAATTGATTCAGCAGCACCCAATGCGCAGCTATTGAAAGGCAATGTTAGCCCTATTACGCTGCCATCGGTTGCCGAAGGCTCATATACTTCAATATCATCTAACTCCCAATAATATCCCCAATCGCCACGGTATAAAAATTTAAGATAAACTGTAGCCTGGCTTGCTGCTACAGCTGAAATATTCACATCAACATAATGCGGGTTGGTTGTAGCGGCACCACTTATAAGGCCGGTTTCCACATGATATACATCTGTCCAATTAATGCTGTCATTTGAAACTAACAAGATTCCCTGTGAAGCAGCAGGATCATAGTGCCTGTAAAAATCCTGGAATCTGATTTTAACAACTGTATTTGTTGAACAATTGATTGCATCTGAAATAAGCTCTGTTTCAGTGGCTCCCGTTCCCTGGCCATAAAGATCATCATCCATTATCATGATACCATTTGAAAATGTGGTTGACAGTAGATTATCAGCCCCTGCAGCAGGAGCACTTGGCCCTGAAGGGCCATCTGTATCATAAGTCCATATCTTACCACCACCAGAGCTATCTGTTATAGCCCAACCCGCAGGCACACCTGTAGCAAAGTCCTGGCTATAAATAGTTGTCATTGTTGAAGGGTTTCCACCATGTTTATAGGCACTGTTTGTTTTTAAGTCACCTAACTTTGAAATGCTGTAACTTGTAACTGCCTCTCCCTTTGAATTGGTTCTTTTCGTTTCTGTTTGTGCTGATGCGCCAAAAGTTAGCGCAGCTAAACAGCAAATAATAGTAATTTTTTTCATCTATTTTGTTTTTAAATTTATTGCGCTAATGTAAACAAGAATTTGACTTATCTAAAGCAAATAAGGAATTTTACGATAAAAAATGATAGTTTTTTTTGCTTCATTTATTTTTGCAGGCGAAAAAAAAGGCTGTCCTTTTGAGACAGCCTCTTTTAATAATTTATATTATGACTTATTGTCGAGTCCATGTTCCAACGCAAGTAGCTGTTGCACCCTGGCTAACATTTTGATCTGTATAAGTTAAAGTGAAACCGTTTGCAGTTATCTGACCACTTCCTCCAAAAGTATGAGTCTCAGAGGCTGAACCAATTCCAGTTGCTGTTTGTGAAGGTAAGGTGATTGTTCCATCTGGATCAATAGTTGCGTAGATGCCGGTGTTACCGGAGTAATCAGCAAACTTATTAAATGTAATTTTGTTTGTGCCGGTTGATCCAACAGTCTGAACATAATCAAAAGTTACTCCGGCACCGCAATCATCGTGAACAGAATAGCTTGCAGCTAACGCGGTGTTCTTTGCAATAACATCAACTTCACGTGTTGCATTACCAATGTTTCCTGCTGCGTCTGATACAGAATAATTAATTTCATAGGTTCCCGGCACGTTAGCCTCTAAAGCAGATTTGTCAACTAAGACGCTTGATGTTAAATTACCATCTTGATCATCAGCCGCTGAAAAGCCAGGTTCAACATAAGCAGTCCGCATATCTAAACTAAGCGGATTAGAGCCAGTTAAGGTGATAACCGGGGAGGTGGTATCATCCTTTGTACATCCGCTGAAAAGCAGAATTGATGATGTAAATGCTAACACTGTTAGCGAGAAGAATTGTTTTTTCATTTTATAATTATTTAAGATTTTAATTTTTGCGTGGCAAAGTTAATACCATTTATTAAAGTGCAAATTTTGAGTTCATCAAATATTTAACATTTGTGTTAAGCAAATTTAAATTTTCATATACATTTGCGCGCTTATAAACTATTAAACAATAATTAAATTAAACTTCAAAATGAAAAGATCAATCTCATTATTATTAGTTGCAGGTATGCTTTCATTAGTAGCCTGCGGACCGGGTGAAAAAGAAAAAGCTGCTGAAGCTGCTCGTTTACAGGATTCAATTACACAAGATTCAACTATGCGCGCCATGCAGGCTGCTGAGGCAGCACTAAAGGCTACACAGGATTCTTTGGCTATGATTGCACAGGATTCTGTGATGAAGGCTATGCAGGATTCTATTACTATGTTGACCAAAAAACCGGCTCCAAAACCAGTTAAGGCAAAAACACCTGAAGAGAAGAAGAAGGAAGAGGTGAAGAAGGCTACTCAAGGCAGAGGTTAATCATAAATTGTGCATAAATAAAAAATCCCGTTCATAATTGGACGGGATTTTTTATGCTTGTTAATTGTAGAAAAACTACCACAACAATATTCTTTTGGCAGCAACTTTTTACCAGATGCGAGCGCGGTCTGATTCTTTGCGCCACATTTTATCTGTTTCTTTTATATTAAAGGCTTCATAAAATTCGGGCATATTGCTTAGCGGTTCGTTGCAGCGTAATTTGCCTGGTGAGTGCGGGTCAACAATTAAACGCCTGCGTAATTCTTCCTCGCGCACATTTTGCCTCCATACAGTTGCCCATCCTAAAAAGAAACGTTGAGTTGGAGTAAAGCCATCAATTTTTTCATCACTTTGTCCCTGTTTGGTTTTTTTGAATGCTTCATAAGCTATAGTAATACCTCCAAGGTCGGCAATGTTTTCGCCTAAAGTTAAACTGCCATTGGCATGCAATGTGTCAACTACAATGCTATTATTAAACTGGTCAACTACTTTTTGTGCTTTGCCCATAAAGTTAGAACTGTCCTGTGTTGACCACCAGTTTTTCAGATTACCTTCTGCATCATACTGGCGTCCCTGGTCATCAAAACCGTGTGTCATTTCATGACCTATCACAGCGCCTATACCTCCGTAGTTTACGGCATCATCAGCATCAGCATTAAAGAAAGGCGGTTGCAATATTCCTGCAGGAAATACAATTTCATTAAAGCCCGGATTGTAATAAGCATTAACAGTTGGCGGACTCATGCCCCATTCGTTTTTATCTATGGGTCTGCCGATTTTAGCTACCATGCGGTTGTATTCGAATTGCGAAGCATGCATTATATTACTTGCATAAGACGTACGGTCAATATCAAGTTTTGAATAATCTCTCCATTTATCAGGATAACCAATCTTCTTAATAAATGCAGCAAGTTTTGCCTGTGCTTTTTCTTTTGTAGGAGCATCCATCCAATCTAATTTTTCAATACGCTCTTTAAGTGCAATGCCAAGGTTATTTACCATTTCAAGTGCGCGCGCTTTTGTTTCAGGCGTAAATGCTTTGCTGCAATACAATTCACCCAATGCTTCACCCATAAGGTTATCGGTCATTTCAATCACGCGTTTATATCGTGGCTTTATTTGTTTGGTTCCTTTCAGTATCTCTTCATTAAAATGAAATTCTTCCATTACCATTTCATTATTCAAAGCATCAGCTAACCCGCTTATCACATTCCACTTAAGATAAGTTTTCCAGTCATTAACGCTAACCGTGCCTAACATTTCGTTTACCTTCTGATAAAATTCAGGATGATCAACAATAGCGTAATCAGCAGTTTTTACATTTAGCATGTTTAAATACGGTCCCCAATGAATGTTTGGAGTAAGCTGATCTAATTCGGCAATATTCTTTTTGTTGTAGATGCGATTCGGGTCGCGCATTTCAACGCGTGTAAGCATTGAATTGGCTAAGTTGGTTTCTATTTTCATCACCACATCAGCGTTAGCTTTTGCTTCTGCCGGGGTACTGCCTGTTAACTCAAATAATTTAGCAATGTGTTTTACGTACTCACTGCGAATGTTTGCGCTGCGTTCATCAGTGTTGCTGTAATAATCACGGTCGGGCAATCCTATTCCGCCCTGGCGCAATTGTGGTACTATCACTGAACTGTTTTTATCATCCTGCCCTGCAAAAAATGAAAACATAGGATTAAGAAACATGGTTTGATAATAAGCTGTTGTGGTAATAACGCCATTAATATCCTTAATTGCATTGATGCGGTCAAACTCAGGAAGCAAAGGCTTTATACCATCAGCTTCTAATTTTGCCGAATCCATTCCTGTTGCATAAATATCACCTATCTTCTGCTCATTACTTCCTTTTTTAGCATCTTTATTTGAAGCAGCACTTTCGCAGATTTCTTTCAATACTTTCATATTGTTTTCTTTCACTTCGCTGAACGAACCCCAACGCGATTCTGTGGCCGGCACAGGATTATTCTTTAACCAGCTTCCGTTTACATATTGAAAAAAGTCTTGACCGGGTGTAATTGTGGTGTCGAAGTTTGCAATATCCACACCGGCAGTTTTCATACCGTTTTCTTTTTTTGTACTGCATGAAGTGAGGCAATATGTAAATGAAATTACAGTGAGCGCAACTGCCGCATTTATTTTATTTCGCATGATTTTAATGGGGATAATATTGAAATTACTTTTGAAGCAGCTAAAGTATTTCAAGCTATTCAAAACAGTAGTTAATGGTTGTTAATTAACTGAAAAATTGCTATTGGCACTTATCACAGCCATCATGCGTTTTTTTGTGAGCCATGCTTAAAACAACTTTACGGCTTACAAAAAAAACAGCCGCTATAAAAAGTAGTGCGATAATTATTGTTTGAATATTCATGATGGCCGCAAAGTTACATTTATATAGCCACGAAGGCACAAAGACACGAGGAAAAAGATAAAATAAAACTTAGTGTCTTCGTGCCTTAGTGGCAAAATTTCAAATTGCAGTAACTACATTCGCACCATAAAATAATTGAAATGGAAATTACTGCAACAAGCGCACTTACTTACGACCGTAAAAATTTAAGCAACGAAAATTTACTGCATATATATAAGTCAATTTTAAAACCACGCATGATTGAAGAAAAAATGCTGGTGCTTTTACGACAAGGTAAAATTGCAAAATGGTTTTCAGGCATAGGCCAGGAAGCAATTGCTGTTGGTGTTGCTTTGGGTATGAACAGTGATGAATACATTTTACCGATGCATCGAAATCTTGGTGTGTTTACTACACGCGGCATTCCGCTCAATCGTTTGTTCTCTCAGTTTCAAGGTAAAGCCGGTGGATTTACAAAAGGGCGCGACCGTTCATTTCACTTTGGAACTCAGGAATACAAAATAATAGGAATGATTTCGCATCTTGGTCCGCAGCTTGCGTTGGCCGATGGAATTGCACTTGCAAATGTTTTGCGTAATGATGCAAAAGCAACTGCAGTGTTCAGTGGTGACGGTGGCACAAGCGAAGGTGATTTTCATGAAGCATTAAATGTAGCTGCTGTGTGGGATTTACCTGTAATATTTGTAATTGAAAATAATGGTTATGGATTAAGCACTCCGTCAAATGAACAATTCCGTTGCAAACAATTTATTGATAAAGGAATTGGTTACGGTATGGAAGCAGTGCAGGTTGATGGAAATAATGTTCTTGAAGTTTATACAACAGTAAGCCGTCTTGCTGATTCCATTCGCGAAAACCCGCGACCCATTTTATTAGAGTGCATAACGTTTCGAATGCGTGGTCATGAAGAAGCATCGGGAACAAAATATATTCCGCAGGAATTGTTTGAAGTATGGGGCAAAAAAGACCCTGTAAAAAATTATGAAGAGTATTTATCAGGAGAAGGGATTTTAAACGAAGCTAACATAACTGATATACGCTCAACCATTAAACATGAAATAGAAGTAGGGCTCGAAATTACTTTTGCTGAACCATTACCAACAAGCACAACAGAACGGGAATTATCTGAAGTGTATGCACCTTTTGATAATCACGCTTTGCAACCTGCCTCACAAAATAAATCAGACAAACGTTTTCTTGATGCACTAACTGATGGCATGCGACAAGCCATGCAAAAGCATAATAATCTTGTCATTATGGGACAAGACATTGCAGAGTATGGAGGTGTGTTTAAAGCAACTGCAGGTTTTGTGGAGGAGTTTGGCAAAGGTCGTGTTCGCAACACACCTATATGTGAAAGTGCAATTATTGGTGCAGGTCTGGGATTAAGCATTAACGGTTTCAAAGCAATTGTTGAAATGCAGTTTGCCGATTTTGTGACGTGTGGTTTTAACCAGATTATAAATAATCTTGCAAAAACACATTATCGCTGGGGGCAAAATGCAGATGTCGTAGTGCGAATGCCAACCGGAGCCGCGGTGGGAGCAGGGCCGTTCCATTCCCAAAGCACTGAAACATGGTTTACACAAACCCCCGGGTTAAAAGTTGTTTATCCTGCTTTTCCATCTGATGCAAAAGGTTTGTTAGTTGCAGCAATTGAAGATACAAACCCTGTAATGTTTTTTGAGCATAAAGCATTGTATCGTTCCATTACAGAATCGGTTTATGATGATTATTATTCAATTGAAATAGGCAAAGCAAAATTAGTAACTGAAGGTGATGACCTCACGATAGTAACTTACGGTCTTGGCGTACACTGGGCGTTAGATGCATTGAAAAATAATCCCGAAATAAAAGCTGATCTTATTGATCTCAGAACATTATTACCCTGGGATAAGGAAACAGTTTTGAACTCTGTAAATAAAACCGGTAAGTGCATTGTGTTGTACGAATGTACTTACACATCAGGCTTCGGTGCCGAGATTGCATCTTACATCAGCGAGCATTGTTTCATGAATTTAGATGCACCGGTTAAACGTGTTGCAAGTTTGGATACACCTGTGCCAATGAGTGAAGAGTTAGAATCGAACTTCTTACCAAAGAAAAGATTTGCTGAAGAGTTGGTTAAGCTTTGGAAGTTTTAAGACTTCTTACTAAACCACAATTTATTTATTTAAGATTTTCCTTTATGTATTATCTCGGCAAAGCCCTCCGAGGGTTAGGCAGCCGCGCGGGCTGGCAAACCCTCGGAGGGCTTAGGGCGCGTTGAAAATAAAAACACTTTTCCACCGTTATTCAATCAACATTAAAACAAAAATCCTCTATGAATCTCAAATCAATTCTAACCGTTGTCTTTTTATCTCTATTCAATTTTCTTTTTGCACAGGAAATCAGTAAACTAAAAACCGGTGATATAATTTTTCAGACTTCACATTCAAAAACGGCTGCTGCTATTGAATTAGCAACCCATTCAAAATTTTCGCATGTGGGTATGGTGCTTAATGATAATGGAAAATTATATGTTCTCGAAGCAGTGCAGCCTGTGAGTATAACTCCCATTCAGGAATTTATTGAACGCGGTGAGAAAAGTTATTACGAAGTAAAGCGTTTAAAAAATGCCGATGAAAAATTCACACCTCAACTGCAACAACAACTCATCAAAAAAGGAAAAACATTTAAAGGACTTAACTATGATTTTGCTTTTAGCTGGAATGATAATGAATTGTATTGCTCTGAACTTGTTTATAAAATGTATAAAGAGATTTTGAATACAGAACTTGCAAAACCAAAGGCATTAAAAACTTTTGACCTTTCCTCCAAACCGGTTCAAGAACAATTGGCTTTAAAGTATGGAAAAAATATTCCTTACAATGAACTCATGATCTCACCTCAACAGATTTACAAATCACCGTTATTAGTTTTTGTGAAGTAATAAGGCACTTTTATTTTTTTTGTTAGCGCAATGTTATATGGCAATTGTTATTTTGCAGAAAATATTTATAAGCAGCATGAAGTTAAAACCCATACTTTATTACGTTTCAGTTTTCATCGTGATCATGGGATTTGTGCAATTTATTATCGCACTCATTGATGGGAAAAAAATACTGATGCTGAATAGCAGGGGCGAAAAGGTACAAGGCATTATCATTGATAAATTTATTCAGGAACGTTTCCAGGGACCTGAAACAGGTTACAGGTTGCATTTCTTCAATGACTCCCTGGATACTTTATATGGCAACCATTTTTTCAAAAGCTACAATGATAAGTATAACCAGGGCGATACACTTTGTGTTTTGCATTATGCACCAAACCCTGACCTTTCAAGGCTTTGCGGTTTCCGCGATGCATATAGCGATGGTCTTGCTAACCTCGCGATTAGCATAGCCTTATTAATAGCCGGGTGGATTGGCATCAAAAAATATGCATTGATCATGAGGTATCTTAAAGGTCAATGATTCCGATGATTCAGATAAGTACGAAGAATTTTAAACACTCAAATTAAACTGGTGAATTTTAAAATCGAATAAGAAAAACATCTTCAACTCTTAAATAAAACCATCATGAAATCGAATGCTTATTTATTAATCACAACACTTATTATAGTATGTTGCTCTTCATGCTCCACAACTATTTATCTTGTTCGTCATGCTGAGAAAGTTGACAATAGCACCAACTCCCCGCTTTCAGCTACCGGTCTTCAACATGCCAATGTGCTGCGCGATACTTTAATGAATAAAAGTATTGATACTATTTTTGCTTCCACCTTTCTTCGTACACAACAAACTGCACAACCGCTTTCCACCGCAATTAATAAGAGTATGGTTATTTATAATAAAGATACCTCTATACAATTTGTAAATTCAATAAGAAACCTGAGAGGGAAAGACATACTTGTTGTTGGCCACTCAGATAATATTCCGCAAATGGTAATTACGCTTACTGATTCCATTGTTGAAATACCCGACAGTGTTTTTAATACAATGTTTATCGTTAAAATAAAAAGATTTCCTTCGAAGAGAATCACCCTTATTAAAACAACTTATTGAATTACTTTTTAGTTTATATGATATACAGAGTTGATAAAGGGTATGCGAAGGAAATTTTCACGTCAACTATTTTCACAGCTATTTAATCATTCGGTAAGATTAATAACATGTTGGCATTGTTGCTTTGTCGCAAATTAAAAAGCATCAAAAAGCCACTCCCCGTATTTCTATTTACTTCAATCATTACGTCCACAACAATTATTCTGATCAATTATTAAAAGTTGCCATTATTTAAATTCAAGCCATTCTTGCGGAGGGAGTGGCTTGCTTTTTTACCGCAAAAAAAATTAATCTCGCTTTGAATCAATCACTAAAACCATGAAGTAATTATTTTACCTGGCAAATCAGCTTTCGTAAAGTTGAACTCCGATAACTATCGCGTGTTTCCAAAAACACCTTGACGGTTGACAAATTCCAAATTTCAAATTTCAAATTTCAAAAGTCTCCATTCAACCTAATCATTCACCCCATGGCACTTTTTATATTTTTTGCCGCTGCCACAGGGGCAAGGATCATTGCGGTTTATTTTTTCTGAAACGGCTTGCTTTTGTTCAGTATAACTAAGTGATTTGTATCCATCATTTTTCACTTCTTCGTAATCATCAAAACTTGTAGGGAGCAAAGTCCTGCTATCTTCTTCTTCCAAATCACCAAATCCATTTCTAAACACATTATCATTTTCATCATCTATATCTTTCTGATCTTCCTTATATCCTGCCCATGATTCAACAACATCATTATATAATTCATAGATGTTATATAATTCCATTCCTTCTTCAGGTTTTCCGTTTAGTTTAAATTCTTCTACTATATCATTATAATCTCTGCTAACCCAAACATCAATATAATCTTTTTCAAAAAGTGGCTTTATCAGGGGCAGCAGTTCCGGCAAATAACATTCAACAACATCGCTCACAGCAAAACTTATAAATTCTGTATCAACAATGTTATCGTCAGGCGTAGCCTCATTAAAAACATTAAACACCTCTTTATAAATCTCAATTATTTCATTTCTCTTTTCGGGATGATGAATTACCATTTGGCACAATGCTATTGAAACAGGAGTTTTACCATGATAATGCAAACCTGGTTTTAACAAATGTTTCTTAAAAGCATTTAAGCTATCAAATCCCAAAGAATACAATGCCTGCCAAAGTGTTTCGTGAATATGATCACGAAGCCAGAAATTTAAAAAGTCACCATCATTTTCAAGGAAAGATAAAATCAACTGCAAACTCTCTGTTGCATTTATTTCTTTTAATATAAAAAAGGCATGTATAGGAAAAGCTACTTCACCAGATGTGAATTTGCCGTTATTAAAATATTGAAATCTGTCTTCAGCATCAAGCAACATTTTTTCTAAATCTGAAATTAATGTTTGTCGTGGTAATGCTATGATCTCCTTTAGTATTTCGTGTGGAATAATCAAATCATTATAATACAGATGGCTGATTGCATCGTGATTAAACATCGGTTTAGCGCTGTTTAAACTTGTCGGTAATTTTTTATTTATAACCGGGTTAATTATAAATTCGCCATAACCATCATCATCCAATGACCATTTTTTTAAGTTTGCTTTATGCCTGGCCTCAATAACTGCCCGCTCAGAAAATATTGTATGCTGATGATCGGGGGCTATTTTTTGTAAGAGCTTTAACCTGTTATCGGCAAGTTCAAAATTGCCAATAGCACAATAATAATAAATGACAACCTGGTAAAAAGCAGTTATTTCCGCCAGCAGAAATACATCTCTACCGGGATACAGTGATTTCAAATCCATCATCTCACCTAATATCAAAGGCACTTTTTCAGTTTCACCTTTAACGATATATTCGCTTGCAAGGTTAATTTTACCGAATAAATAATCAGGATGTTCAGCAATCACCTGGTGATTTATTTCGAATGCTTTTTCTTTGTTGTCCTGTGTAATATAGGCAACAGAAAGAAAGTTTTTTAATTGAGGCACCTGAGGATATTTTTCAATAAGAGCAATAAGTTTATCAATTATCTTTTTATTTCCTCTATCGGCACATGCTTTCTGCAACTTATTAAATTGCTTTGAAACCCAGGGTGGGATATTATATTTTTCATTTAGAAATTCAGTGTTGGTGATAATTTTATACTCTGATACAACTAATTCCGAAGTCATGTTTTTAAATTTTTATATAATAGTTTATGGAATGTTTTAGCGTTGAGCAATCGGGGTAACAAATTAAATAACTATGCAAACAGAAAATGCATAACATCAAAATATTTATTAACGGGAAATCGGTGTAGTGATTTCGGTTTGCTTCCGTTAAAACTTTCGGAAAGTTGATCCCGAACCATCGGGATTCCGAAAGTATTGGTTCGGGTGACAAATTCCAAATTTCTAATTTCAAATTTCAAATTTCCATCAACCAAATTAAACCACCTTAAAATCAATCACTTACATCCTTAAGATTCTTTTTACTTGACAAGTGCATTTTTACACCATTATATTTAGCCAACAATTATAAAACCCAAAATAAAAGCGACCCTTAATTTTAAAAACCAGATAACTGCCTACAGCCATCGTTATTAATCACTCCAGATACTAAAGCGTAACCATTACGGCAGGTCATTCAACAGTTTTTTAAATTAACACTTCAGGGGTTGTTTGCTTAACCGTCAACGCTGCTTTATGTCAGACGAAAACCGCGAAAAGTATTTAGACATCATTAACACCATTGGCGCAGCCAAAGTGGATGAACTTTATAACAAGCTCGGCACTGAGAGAATCAGCATGGCCACGCTTAAAAAAATAATAGCGCAAAATTATATTGATGGTGCTCTCAGAGCAAAGAGATCAGTGGCAAATGTTGCTGCCGACCGCGGTGTGTCGCGCCTGACTGTTTATCGGGTTATTCATAAAAAGTAAAAGGAGTGAAAATGGTGACAATATAAATTATTTCAACAAGAATACAATCAATAGCTGATGTCCGAAGAAAAATTAAAAATTGTAATTGATATAGTAAAATGGATTATCGGATCTGTGGTGCTTGTAATAGTTACCACAATTATTGATACAGGTTTCAAGGAGCGCGAAATGGCTATTAAAGAGATGGCGAAGTTTGACTCGTATATTGACATGGTTACTTCTGCTGATAAACTTGTAGAGCGAAAACGGTTGGCGCAGTTTTTCAAAACTATGACCATTTCCAAAGATGTGCAGGCGCGATGGAGCGATTATTATGAAATTGTGAGTAAAGAATACGATGATACCCTTGCTGTAAGAGTTGCAAAACAAGACACGCTTAATTTATTGCTCAAAAAACCCATGAAGAATGAAACCGACTCACAAAAAATTCAACAGATTCAGCAGGATATTAATGGATTAAATTATCAGCTTATTTCCAACATCAGCCCTACCAATGCTGTACAGATTAAAAATATAAACATTGCTACAGCCCATGAACAGGTAGGTTATGAAGCACTGAAAGATGGCGACTTTAAAACCGCTGCCGATAATTTTAAAGCTGCCGAGGATAATTATCCAACGCTACATAACAACTATGAACTATCAAGACTGCTTGCTAAAAAATCGGATGAGTTGAGCAAAGCTGTTACTGAAGAAGAGAAACAAAATATACTCGCTGCAACCTATGATACCATCCTGAAAAATTACACCTATAAGATGCCTCTTGATGTTAAACAAAATTTAAAAAGAAAAATAAAATAAACGGGGGAAGCCGAAAATCCGAACAAGAGTAGGCAACAAAATTATTCAAAATGACAGAAGCAGATCGTAACAAACGCAACACAACTAAGCTCGCTGAGCTTTATCCCACTTTCAAAGCACGACTGATGAGAGTAATTCAAAAATTAGAAGCTTCAGGCCTGCGTCCCCGCATACAGGATGCATGGCGGTCGCCACAGGACCAGTTAAACGCCTTTAACACCGGCCACTCCAAGCTCAAATTCGGTTTTCATAATGTAACCGGTGCTGATGGTGTGAGCAAAGAATCGCTCGCAGTTGACATGCTGGACGATGATCACCCGCTCAACTCAGCCTTACCCTATTTATTGCAATTGGCAGCAGCAGCCGAAGCAAACGGATTAGCCACAGGCATACGCTGGGGGTTACCCGTTGATATGCGCACAGCAATAGATAATGCGATAGCTGCAAAAAACTGGACTGCTCCAGTCAAAATAGGTTGGGATCCAACGCATGTTGAGCCGGCAGGAATGACAGCAGCCCAGGCAAAAACGGGAGCGAGGCCGGCTTAAAGGCATTTCCGGAAATTCAATTTGTTTCGTGAATAATGAAATAAGTTTTTTTATTAAAGTTTAAGATTGTAGCAAAAATGAAAAAAATGATATAAACATGTTTTTCATTTGGCAACGGAATAACGATGGAAAACGCTTCCGGTTTTATTTAAAAGTTACAAAATGACAAACCGGATTCATTTCAATTAATGCCACATTCTTTACAATACTGCTGGATTCTAATTCGTGATTGACATCGCTTATGCAACAGGGTAAATTTGATTTAACATAATCACCTATGCTATATACAATCCATAAAGTGTTATTCCTTCTGTCATTATTGCAAATAGCAAATCATAAGGTGATAATAACACTATCGCTTTTGTTATTCCCAAATCATATTATGTTTTCCTCGATGCCAATGTTGCTAAGTACAAATTACATTGTCTTATTCTCGCTGCCAACATTGATAGGCACAAATTACATTGTGTTATCCTCACAGTCAATCTTGCTTAGCACAAAATCAGTCATGTTGTTGATTCAGGCAGTTTTGCTAAACGCATTTTCCCGGCTGTTAAGCTCTCACAGTACTTTACAAAGCAGGCTTGCAGAATTGATATAGCCTCTTCCATTTTTGTCATAGTCAATCATTAACCTGTTCCATAATTCTCAAAGTAAAATCATTCAAAAAAAATATGTTAATGTCACAAAAATGAAAGTTTTGTTACAAATTATGATTTTCATTTGACTGATAATAAATAACAATATAAACGGAGCTAGCCGAAAATCCGTGGAAGAGTAGGCTGTTAAATTAAATGAATAAAAAATGTTATTTAATTGGATTGATGAAAAATTAGGGCCAAGAAATCTGATTAATAAAGATTCCGAAAAGGTTACTTATGTTCAGATAATGGGATTTATTTTAATAGGATTTGGTGTCAGTTACATAATGTTCTTTCAATTCCCTAAAAATGAAGCCAGTAGTAATGGGATGGCAGCTTCTTTTTTCCTAATAATGCTAGGAATGTCAATGTCTTTTCCATCTTTACTTAAAGGGCAGACAAAAGATGTTAGCACAATGCGAATAATTGTATTCATGTTTGCTAATGTGATTTGTATGCTGCTTCTTAAAATCGGTTGGGACAAACATTCATTAAGCGAGATTGGTTTAGACGGTTACTGGATGGGAGTAATTGCATTTCTCTTTGGAGCAAAAGCAACACAAGCATTTTTTGAAAATGCAGACAAATTTTTTTCAAAGAAGCAAATCACTCCCCAAGAGATTTTAAGTGAAACAGTAGAAAAGAAAGACTTGGATATTAGTCAAATTGCAATTGCACAGTTGGCAAAGATTCAAAATGAGAGTAAGTTACAAACTAAATTCCCAAATATAGTTTCTGTTAGCGATACCTTATTAGGAGGCAAATGCTGTCTGACTTTATATCTTGAAGACAATAACGGGAAAAATATTCCTGAATTTGTAACGGCAGAAATAAATGAAAAAACAAAAGTTCAAGTAAGAATCGAAGTAATTACCGATTCGCCAGCAGCAATAACTCATATTGGTCAAGCAACTGATGAATTGAGTGATTCTGATAACCCAGAAGGGTTTGCTTCATTTTGCGCTTTACTTTCTAATACAGATAATATAGATTTAAAATTTTTAGCAACTGCAGGCCATAATTTTACAAATGGTAACTTCAAGAGTATGGGAGGATTTATTTTTGATGATGAACAAAGAGCTGTTTTTATTAATGGAAAAACTAGAGGTTCTTTATTCTATCAACGAATGCACTTTACACAAGATTTGGCTATAGTAAAATTAAGCCAAACAGATAGTTTGCTAGAGAATTATATTTCTTTCAATAGTGGTTACAAAGAACTAAGTACTAACGATGTTAAAACTAAAGTTCCAAATGTCACCATCGCATCAAGGAAAAATATTAATAGAAATGGTTCAAATATTCATGATGCATTTGTACTGGATATTAATATTCCTTTTGATGTCATGTATAATGGTGAAAAGAGGCGACTTCAAAATGTGATTTTATTAGGAGACACTAATGAACCCGACAAATCTAAAGAAGTTTCAATGCGGGGTGATTCTGGAAGTCCTGTTTATTGCAACCAAACTAAAAAACTTATTGGTATTTTGATTGGAGGGAATGGAAAATTCTCCTTTGTATTACCACTAAAAGATGTACTAGAAACAAACAACTTTAAATTAATATAAGAATGAAAACTCTATTTACAACAATTCTACTTGCGTTAGCAAGTTATGCCTTCGCTCAAACTGGGAAGGAAATTTACCTTAAATGGGATAATAACGAATTAAAGATTGAACGCGGAGATACATCAAGTATTGAACTTCCCTTCGCTTTAAGATTCAAAGAAGCAAATTTTAAGAACAAGGAACTTAAATGGAAAAATGGCAATACTGTAATCCCCGGAACTACTAAAAAATTCGGGACAGATATTAAATTAACCCTTGAAGATAATGGGTATTACAAAATTATTATGGAAATTAATGAAGGAAAAGTTGTTTCCAGCATCCTTGGTGAAACTAATCTTCCAAACAGTTCCATTACTCTTGAAATATCAGGAAAGTCAATCACATTTAATTATAAGGGGGGTAAAAAAGAAGAGCGTGATACAGGTGATAAGAATAAAGAAAATGAAGTAAAATATACCGCTGGATATATTTACTATGATGCAATGGCATTGGTTTCAAATAAACTTTCGCCAAAAGATAAACTCGAAATTTTAGAAAGCTATGGTTACAAAGGATCTGAAAACAATCCCTATTTAAAAGGCATATTTGATGAAGAAAATGTAAAGGCTGGTGCACATGTATCGTTGAGTCCGGGTGCCTTGTTAACCAATATCGGCAACACCGATGTAACCAATTTCGCAGCAGGTTTAGCAAGGTTTCTTGCTGAAAGAACAAAGGAAGAATTGAACGAAGCATTTTTCAAAAAGATGAAAGAGCAATTGAATGCTTATCCCGAATTAAAAACTGCTTTCCCAACAACCGCCTCTTTCTTAGATATTATTGAAACCTACTCTTACGCATCGGTTATTCAGGTTTTGAAAGAAGCATTTGAAACGGATATTCAGAATTTGCCTGAGAATTTATATAGCATAAAAAATTTGACTTCCGCTGCGTGTAATGAAAACCTCATTTGTGGCAAAAATATTAAAGGAGAAGACAAAAAGGATTGTGATAAATATAAAGACTGTACATTAAGACTTACTAATTTGGAAAATTTTTTCAAAACAATGGAGGGGCATTGGGTGGCTTTAGGCATGTTCTCACTTAAAGAAGGAATTCAATCAACTAATCCTGCCGAGTTATTAAAATCTATTGCTTCATCAACAGAATTTGATAATCTTAAAACGGCATCTGCAAAGTTGAAGCTTTATAATGATTATAACATTACTTCTTCCATTGAATTGAGTAATCTTATTTCGCAAAGTTTAGTTAGTAATGAAGTTAATCAGGTTTGGATTTCTACAAATCAAATCAATTCTTTATTCAACACCAAAGACGCATTTAAAATTTACTTAGGACTTCTCTTGGCAAAAGAACTTAAAGGGGATACTAAAGTTGAATTTTATGACTCATCTCCAAAACTTGTTTCATTCGGAAAAATTTTATCGGATAGATATCAAACTTACACAGAGTTTGAAGGTTTAATTAAAAATATCTTCTCAGCATATAATGCTACAAACAATGCTGTAAAGAAAATGCTTGCTGCATCTGAAAAATCAGTTGAAGCAGACCCACAAGCACTTTATGACTATTATAGAACCTTTACATCATCCTTAAAACCAATTGCGCATAGTCCATTATTGAAAACAATAACTGGTAAAGACATTGGTGCAGGGTACGACAAAGTAGAACAATTTTTAAATCCTGCCGTTGATATTGCGTATCACATTTCTACAAAAAAATATTCTGCTGCAATTTATGATGCATCAATTCTTTTGAGTGCTTTAAACGAGCTTAAAGTAACAACGACAGATGAAAAAGGAAAAGTAGTAGAAGAAAAATATGATGGCTTTAAGATAGTCACAAAATCTTTTCTGAAATATGGAACCCTGATTTCAACAGTTGCAAATGCTCAAACATCTGAAGAAGTGAAAAAGGCAATTGAAGCATCCGTATTGCCGGTTGGAAGTTCTTCAATCAAAAGAAACTCTAATTTCAGTATTTCCGTCAATGCTTACGTAGGTGGGTTTTATGGTAGAGCATATACCCATGAGATGGAATACAAATACGATTCTCTCATGAATCCCATTGATACAAATCGAATTAAAAAAAATTATCAAACTTTTGGATTGTATGCTCCCATCGGAGTTTCATTCAATAAAGGCTCTAAATGTGGCTGGGGAGTTAGTGTAACAGCCCAACTATTGGATTTGGGTGCACTTGTAAACTTTTATTTAACTGAAGGGGATCAAACTGCCCTTCCTGATGATTTCAAAATTAGATTATCAAATATCTTTGCTCCGGGTGTGCAGTTAGGCATTAATATTCCGAAGACCCCTCTTACATTAACGGGTGGATTCCAATATGTTCCGGCATTATACCAGACAGACCAGATATCTTCTTCATCAGAAATTATTGCATCCAATGCAGTACGATGGCACATTGGATTGGTGGTTGATATTCCTTTGTATAATGTAAAAGTTTGGGATTTTAAGAAATAACGATTACGCTATATTTTATTTGATGGAGTTTAATTACGATATCATTAAAAATATTGGATAAAAAGTTTTAATACCAGGCAGTATAATAAATTCATTTGTAAAATAAATAAATTGAATACGCTGAAATCTTTCAACGGATGTAATGCTATCTTTTAGTAAATTAGTAATTATATTATTTCAAATTGTATTGTTTTAAGAATACAATATCTTAAATTTTCAATATCATGATTTTACTACAGGATACCTTATCATCTTTTGCCAATCTACCCGACATTCTTAAGTTCGGATTAGTTGGATTAAGTGCAATTGTACTAATCCTCGCATACAATTTACTTTCTAAAGAACAGTCGCGAACTGGCGCTGCTCGCGAAAACATTCTGAAAACAATTAAAACATACATGTGGATTGCCTTGGCTTTTTTAATTGTTTCTGGAATTTGGTCAGTTATTGATAAGTTAATTTCAAAACCGCCTGCAACTGATCTTGCTAAGCAGGAGAGCCCCGTCATTAAAAACTGCAATAAAAACTTTGTATTGAACTTTTCTCTCGATCCTGATTTGACTGAATTAATCACAGATAGCGACTCCCTCGAATTGCAATACAGGGTTAGACGTACTGAAACTAAATTGAAAACAGTTCCTGTTGAAAGAGCCAAAGGACAGGGGTTCACAGCCTTTATTGATAGTCTTGACAATGATGATATTTACGAGGTTAAACTTATTAATAGAACAAAAAAGATATTTTGGGAAAATACTGATGCGGTTTCGGTCAACTATACCTTTACTAAACTCATTCATTCTCCGGAGGATAAGTTAAAAAATTCAATTCAATGAAAAAAAATATTTTACTATTAATATTCTTCACTTTCATAGTCTTTGCAGCAAATTCTCAAATGCGTTTTGCTGAAAAATCTCAGGATGTTTTATTTAATGTTCAAACTACCAGCTATTCCAATGGCGTGACTAGATGGGATGTCACTGTTGATAGCAATGACAATCAGTATGATAGCATAGTAGCTATAGAGTATAATCTCGATGGACTATTATTTAAAAATCCTGTAAGGAAAAGCGTTAACCCTAAGAATAATTTTCTGCTTACAACTTTTCACACAGTCGAAAGTAATATTGAAGCCGTTGTCCATTTTAAAAATGGCGATGTCAGTAAAACAAAAGTACTTCTGAGCATTAACTCACAATCAACATTGCAGATTAATAATACGGCTAAACAAATCAAATCTGGTCTTTGGGAATGGGAAGCATTTCTAACAGGCAATGCCCAAGAAATTAATAATGTGGATTACATCATTTATCAGCTACATCCTACATTTAAAGAGCCTTATCAGAAGATTGATAAACGTGGCGATTTAAATAAAGCTTTTGCGCTAAGTGCAAAGGGCTGGGGTATTTTTATACTCAAGGCAACTGTTTACTTTAAGGATGGAAAAACAATATCACTTCGGCACGTTCTTAAATTTAATACCATAAAAGTTGATGTTTTTTACCTTGAAAGTACTCAATCCACATCACATACATCAGCGGAAAAAATTGCACAGATTATTAGTAACAATAGCGATTTTAAAGCCTCCCCTAGGTTACTTACCGATATTATTAACGCTGGTGAAGGTTATCGCCTTTCTGAAAATCAGATAAGGTATAACATTCTCGAAAATGATTATGTTACAACCATAATCAAAATGCTAAGTAAGGAAGGAGTAAATTCCACTTTTAAAAAGAATTTAATTTCTTACGATACACCTGAGTATATTTCAATATTTATTGTCAGGTAGTTTCCTCTGTTTGTTGCTTTCCTTATTCCTTTCAAACAGCCTTCCCCTTTCTCACATTTTAATTCCCAAACTATTCTCATTCAAAATTTAAAACTTACTTAGCAGGTTGAAAATGTAAAACAGCATCCCAATAAGTATGAATGACAATACAACCCTTGAAGCAGTATCAAAACAAAAGAAACCTGCCAAACCCAAAAAACAATCCTCAATAGAAGAAACCCTCTGGGACAGCGCCAACAAACTCCGTGGCTCTGTTGAATCATCCTAATACAAGCACGTAGTGCTGGGTTTGATATTCCTCAAGTTTGCGAGTGATAAATTTGAAGAACGCAAAAAAGAATTGATTGCCGAAGGCAAAGAAAAGTATATGGACATGGTAGAATTCTACACCATGCGCAACGTATTTTATTTGGCCGACATTTCGCGGTGGAGTTACCTCATTGATAATGCCAAGCAGGCCGACCTCGCTTAAAGTTGTTTCTATTTATGGGTAGAAACCCTCTTTATTTTTTGCTCAATCTTCATCCTTACAACAATCCACTCCCCTCTGTTTCTGGTCTGAGAGAGAGAGAGAGAGAGAGAGAGGTTGGGGATGTGTCAATTTCACTCTGATATTTCAAGGCATACTCCTCCAAAACATTTTAATGTCACAAAAATGAAAGCTCTCTTTCAAATCATCCCTTTTCACTCGCTAAATTTATTAATAAAAACAATTGTTGTCCCTCTTCTCTCAATTTGCGTGAGTCACACAAGCCTCTGCCCCCAAAATTGGGAGTATATGTCTTATTGCTTTTGATTATGATCTTCCTTCTATGTTTTTTTTGAGGAGAGTTTTTAAGATATAATAAAGTCAAAACCAATTTGGCACTCAAAATACCCACCCGCATTCCCTCAAAATATTACCGTGTTCTTTTCTGAATAACCACTTTCCAATTTACGATTGACTTGGCTCGTAACCTACTGTATGTTTGATCTCAATTACGAATAAAAAACACGGAGTTAGCCGAAAATCCACTAAAGAGTAGGCAATAAAAAAATAAATGCCATGAAAAGAATTAATTTTTATGTGTTTCTCCTGTTACTTTTATCTATTGCCTGTCATGATAAAGATGTGTCTGTTCCCGCAGCCAATAAAAACACAATTGAAAACACATTCGATATTCCCGTTAAAATTAAAGGCACGCCTTTTCTCTCAATTCAACTGCTGCAAAAAACCTCTTATGATGTTGCTAACAGCTTTTATTACACAACCATCACTTTAAAAGTGATTAACACGTCCTCTTATTATTTGGATTCAGTAAAATATGAAGTGCTGTTTTTTAACGATAGCATCAAATCATATTTAAATCTGGTAACCCGGTTTATAGGCACTGCTACCAATCTCGCTCCTGGCGGATTCACTGGTTACATTGATTTTTATGCAGGTCGGATAACAAATATTACATCTGATTTTTTCGAAGCGGTAGTTATTAAACCCTATGCTTCAGGTTTATCCGCAAGCAATTTTTCGGGCGCCTGCTCAGGAAACTATACATTGTTTTCAGGTTATACTGATACCCATAAATCAGATGATCTTTCTTTTGGATATGTAGATGCGGGGGGAAGCTTAAAAATCTATATGAATCACGACTCAAACAATCTGATTTTTAAAGCAATCATTGATGACGATGGTATAGCCTATGGAAAGCTATACGACTACTATAATGATCCCATTGAATTTAATAACGCTGCCGATCCCATTCTAGGCTCTTCAAATGATTTTACTATCAACTTCAAAACCGATATTAACAATCCCGATAGTCTTCATATACTCAGGTTTTCATTACAAAAATCTTAATACACATACACTATGAAATCATTATTTATTAGTATCAGTTGCATAATGATGTTTATCTCCATCGGAGTGATAACAGCAAATGCCCAAAGTGGCTCCTCTCAAAGCAAATTAATTTACAACACCTTCTATCCCTTAACGGACACTGCAACCGGTAACACGGTAAACCATGAAATTAAGGTGCTCATCAACAACGATGGTTTGTACTATTTTCAGCTAATGGATGTAAATGTTCCCGATTCGGCAATTAGCACACTTCAGTTGTCGCAAATGAACTACGGTAAAATTAATAACTGGTTGCAGAATAATATTAAACCTGATGACGCCTCCGAAAAAACTAAAGTCGCTGATTTAACCGGCTTATTAATAATTAATACAGCAATAAATAAATTGAATATTGATGAAGATAGACCGCTTGCAGGCGAGTTTACTTTTAAAGATCAGTTAAAAGTAACATTCCGGGATAATGACAAAAAAGAAAGCCCGGTAAAAAAGGACAGTGTAAATAAAGCGCCAGATGCTAAAGATTCCATAAGCAACAAGCAAACAACAACTGCTCACGACAGCCTGCTTACAGTAGAAGATATTGTTTTCGAATTTGACGAAGGCTTCATAACAACTATTAAGGTTACGGGTAAATTGCTTGGCGAAGAAATTATGTTTATTAATAAATATCCAATAGGGTTTTCAACAATCAGGGATTATAATAATATGAGCCAAACGGACTTGTTTGCAGTTCAGGAAGAAGGTATAAAAAGTATTAAATTAGCTGACCTCATAGCACGATATAATCCCGAAATATATCATCAGCAGCGTGAATACAATCCCGGTAATGGTGTCGTGGCCTGGACAAAAGAAGATGGCAAAAAATTAAAAGTTTACCACGATAAATCCACCGAGCTTTTCAAAGCAAAAGTATTCAGCGATTTTGTAGGTTTGGATGAGGCTAAACCTAATGGACTGGTGCAAATTGAAGTGTCAAAGAGATTTAATTTATGGACTAAAAGACATGGGGTAGGAAAAGAGGATGGATCAAATACAGGTTTCCTGGCATGTATTGAACCCTATGCAGCCATTACTAAAATTGAAGAAAACAATAAGTTCATTCCCCTGCAGGAAAAATATTCCATCCAAAACGGGGTGCTGGTGAAAAAATCCTACATCTCCCGGCTCGACTTAATGCAATTTCAGAATTTAAGAACAGGGTTAGATCAAAATATCTTTTTATGGGATATACCTACATTAAAATCTACTTTTTTAATAAATTTTGGAATTAATCTTATTCGTACAGGAGTTATTGATAGTGCAAAAATTTTAGACCATAATAATGTTGTCAATACAAATGTGGTAGATAAATTCCAGGTTACATCAGTTTCATTTTATCCTGAATTCTGCTGGCAGATATTCACCGATGCACGTATGAGTGCGTTTGCCTCTTACCGCCTCTCAAAATTATTCATGTACAGCGATAAGGTAATGGCCGTAAGCAATATTAAAAAGTTTGAGCAGGGCGATGAAGAAGAAAAAATTGGATGGATAAGCTCGTTTAATTTTACGCTCACCTTTAAGCCCAATGCAATGACAACAGAAAAGCAAGGCACCAAAACAAATAATCCCGATAAAAACGAACTGTTTTTCAGGTTCGGTTATAACCAGATGAATAGCGAAATAAAACGAAACTACTTCCAGGCGCAGGTAGGTTATTCATTCTTCATTTTTAAGAAAAACAACTGATACAGTTTACATCAAAAATTCACTCTATTGCCCCGGTTCCTAAATTTAGGATCCGGGGTTTTAAATTTTATACTCAATCCAACTAAAAAACTCAATTGATGTTCATTTTGTTTTTTTCAGATTTAAAAACTAGGTATTAGTACTGTTTACTTTAAATATCATTTCAAATTCCTTACTTGCATTTTCTTAAATACAAAATGAGTTCATTGTATTTTCTTAAAGAGATAAGTTCTCAATGAATCTTTTGTAACATTAAAAATTCTCGAATCAAAATGAAAAAGGAAACTAATTTTAAATTTCTTTGCATTATATGTTCCAAAGCAACCTCCCTTTAAATTGTCCACCAACGGATGCTCATGAAGATGAAAAATGGCTTTATCGTATTTTGAAATCCACCTCTGTTTGTGAGGAAGAATTTGAAAATTATGTAACCATATATTCACATAAAGTTGAGTATAAAAAAATGTGCGGTGCCTACGCCATTTCACTTTATGAATTGAAAGAAAAGGCAATTGAAAATGCAAAAAAGAATCCTGTCATAGGTACGTATATCACAAAGATTTTAATAAAGCCTCAATACGGAAAACTTCACTGTGGCAATACTAAAACGGGTCATTATAACCTTTGGCTTTACACTACCTTTGACGCTTCTAAAGTTGAACACGAATTAATTGAACCAATAGTATGAATTTACTTGACGATAAATATGCAACATCTTCGCATCATCTCGATTTATTGAGATTGTATGACCTGCTGGATTTTGCAGATTTTCCTTTCTTGAAAGTAGATTTTGCCTCGAATGGAAAAAAGTTCTTGAATTATTTTGTGGCCCAGTTGGATTCTTATGAGCATCGTTTATTATCGGAGATACACCCTGCCAACCTTTTTCTTGTTGAAGCGGGAATTTTATCTGTGAGAGAAGCATTTAATAAAACAGAAAGTAGTATAGTTTATTCGTGCCTATACGATAACGCAGAAAAAATTATAAAGTGTTTTGCTATTCCCATAAATGAATTCATTGCAGCAAATCCAATACCTGATGATTATATTGTTGAACTACCGAAGGAAAATAACCATACACACCTTACTCCATATCATGCAAAGTATTATTCGTATGAGTTAACTAAACAAAGTTCTTCTGACAGTGTGGACAAACTTGCATCAGCAATTGTTGATGCACAGGTTCAATTAAATCCTCACCAGGTTGATGCTGCACTCTTTGCTTTTCAATCACCATTAAGCAAAGGTGTACTCTTAGCCGATGAGGTGGGTTTAGGTAAAACCATTGAAGCGGGATTGGTTATTTTGCAAAAATGGGCTGAGAGAAAGAGAAAAATATTAATCATTGTTCCTTCTAATTTAAGAAAGCAATGGTACCAGGAATTACAGGAAAAATTTTTCCTTGAATCTGTAATTCTTGAAACAAAATCATTCAATTACCAGATTAAAAAACTATCGAACCTTAATCCATTTGAACAAAAAGATAAAATAATTATTTGCTCGTATCATTTTGCCAAGTCAAGGGACACTTACATTAAATTAGTTAATTGGGATTTAGTTGTAATGGATGAAGCGCACCGCTTACGCAACGTATATCGTCCTGATAATAAAATTGGCAATGCAATTAAAAATGCGTTAAGTCATGTGGACAAGAAACTATTGCTTACTGCTACTCCGTTGCAAAACACCCTCCTTGAATTATTTGGTTTAGTGAGCTTGATTGATGAAAATATTTTCGGGGATTTGAATAGCTTTAAGAACCAGTATAGCCATGTTGTTGAGGGGGAGGAGAATTTTGATGATTTAAAAAACCGCTTATCTACAATCTCCAAGCGAACATTGCGTAGAGATGTACTCCAGTATATACCTTATACCGAAAGGCACTCCATAACTGAAGACTTTTATCCTACTGAGCCAGAAGCAGATTTGTATGAAATGGTGAGCGACTATCTAAGTTCTCCTAAATTATATGCGCTTCCTGCAAGCCAGCGTCAATTGATGACTTTGATTTTACGCAAACTTCTTGCCTCATCTACTTTTGCTATTTCAGGCACATTAAAAGCATTTGCCGATAGGTTAGATGGATTAATCAGCCTGAATGCAAAGGCTAATGAAAATTTAGAAAAGGAAATTATAGAGAATTACGAAGGTTATGATGAAGCAAAAGAAGAGTGGGAAGAAGAGGAAGAAGAATCTAATGAAATAACAAATATAAAACCCAAACCCAAAAACAGTTTCACTCCTGAAGAATTAATTGACGTAAAAAAAGAACTTGCTGATTTAAGAAAATTTCAGGCATTGGCTGAAGAGATACGTGAAAATTCAAAAGGCAATAAATTAATGATTGCTCTCAAAAAAGGATTTGAAAAATTACAGGAAAAAGCAAATAAAAAAGCTATCATTTTTACAGAGTCAACCCGCACCCAACAATATCTTTTTGAAATTTTAAGCCAAACAGAATATGCGGGTAAAATTGTTTTATTTAACGGAACAAATAATGATGAGCAATCAAAAAAAATCTATCGGGACTGGTTGGATAAAAATAAAGGAACTGATAAAGTTACAGGAAGCGCAACGGCAGATAAGCGTTCTGCATTGGTAGAATACTTTAGGGATGAAGCAGAATTAATGATTGCTACCGAAGCTGCTGCCGAAGGTATCAACTTACAGTTTTGTTCTTTAGTAGTTAATTATGATTTACCTTGGAACCCGCAACGCATTGAACAACGGATAGGGCGATGTCATCGTTATGGTCAAAAATATGATGTAGTGGTGGTGAACTTTTTAAACAAAGGTAATGAAGCCGACCAGCGGGTATATGACATTTTAAAATTCAAGTTTCAATTATTTGATGGTGTTTTCGGAGCAAGCGATGAAGTGCTCGGAGCCATTGGTTCAGGGGTTGATTTTGAAAAGCGTATTGCAGAAATTTATAAGAACTACCGAAGCCCCGAAACCATTCAATTAGAATTTGATTTTCTACAGGAACAGTACAAAACAGAAATTGATACAGAGGTTGGCAGAGCACGACAGAGCCTGTTGGAAAATTTTGATGCGGAAGTAAACGAAAAACTAAAAATTCAAAGTGAGAACACGTTGAATAAATACGAAGAATGGTTGTGGTCGTTGAGCGCTTTCTTTTTAAAACCTTATGCTGAAATTGATAATGCCAATAAATGGTTCCTGTTAAAAGAAAATCCGTTTAAAGATTTAGACATTAATGAAGGACCTTATCGCCTTGCGAAAAATGTAGAGGATGCAAACACGTATCGCTTACAGCATCCGTTAGCGGAAAACATTATTGCAGTTTGCAAGCAAATGGAAATGGAAGAAAAAGAATTAACTTTCCATTACCAGGGCATTCCGAAAATGACAGTGATTGAAAATCTTCGCGGACAAACAGGTTGGCTTACGGGCATCAATTACAATATAAAAACAGCCGAAGAGCAGGATTATGTTTTGCTTACTGCCCAGTGTGATGATGGCACTTTGTTAGACATTGACATTTGCCGTAAACTTTTTACACTTCCCGCTACGGAGAGTGCCGTTAACTATCCTTTTGAAGAATCTAAAAAAGAAACACTTTCGAAATTGAAAATGCAGTTAGATAGCTTGAAGGCTGAAATTACAAGTGAGATTGAATTGAAAAACGTTGGCTTCTATAAAATTGAATTGGATAAATTAGAAAGATGGAGTGCAGATAAAAGGATTTCTGCCAAGCGAAACATTAAAGAAAAAGAACAGGAAAAAAAATTAGCAAAACGGGCATCGCGTGAAGCCGGAACAATGCAGGAGATTTTGAATTATGAAACAAGACTTAAGCAACTTCAAAAAGATTTGGATAAGGCAGAGGAAGAGTATAAAAGAGAGTCAGAAGAAATAGAAAATCAGTATGACGAATTATTAAAGGATATACGCAGGAAAATAGGTAAAGAATTTAAAGAAGAACAGTTATTCACCATTCGTTTCAGAATACAATAATGGAAATAGGAAAAGTAGATTTAAAGAGTTTGGATTTGAAGCAGCACCAATTGGAAAAGCTGAAAGAAATTTTTCCTGAAGCCTTTATAGAAGGTAATAAGGTAGATTGGGATAAGTTGCGTCTTACTTTAGGAGAAAACATTGATACAGGTAAAGAACGTTTTGGAATGAACTGGCCCGGCAAAGCAGATTGTTTCAAAACTATACAGCAGCCAAGTATAGGCACGCTGATACCCGACCGCGATGAAAGCATAAACTTTGATACCACGCAAAATACTTTTATTGAAGGCGACAACCTTGAAGCGCTAAAGCTTTTGCAAAAAGCTTATCTCGGAAAAATAAAAATGATTTATATAGACCCTCCGTATAATACAGGGGAAGACTTTATTTATCCTGATAATTATAATGAGACCCTCGATACCTATTTAAAATATACAGGACAGATTGATAATGAAGGTAGAAAATATGCTACTAATCCTGAAACAGACGGACGCTTTCATAGTAAATGGATGAATATGATATATTCACGATTATACATTGCAAAAAATTTATTGAAGGATGAAGGGGTTGTAGTAATACACATGGATGAACATGAAATAGTCAATTTGACTATTATATTAAACGAACTTTTTGGTCCAGAAAATAATTTAGGTACTATCATTTGGGATAAAGGAAATCCAAAGGGTGATGCAAAAGGAGTTGCTATACAACATGAATATTTAACTGTATTTGCGAAAAACAAAGAGGCATTTGTAAAAGATAATTCATTAGAAAAAGAAAAAGAAAATGCTGACAGAATTTTAAGGAAAGCGAAGAAAATATTTTCAAGATTAGGGAAGGATGATTATCCTGATGCTATAAACGAAATTATTGAAGAGTTTGATATCAAGGAAGAAATATTTAGTGTTCACAAAAGAAAGATTGTTCTTGAAGACATTAATTCAGAGTTTAATGCCTGGATGAAAAAACAAGGAAATCTTTCAGGGGGAGAAAAAGCTTACATATTAATAGATAAGAACGGAGACGTATTTCAATCTGTTTCGATGGCTTGGCCCAACAAAAAGGAAGCTCCAGAAGATTATTTTACTCCTTTGATTCATCCTTTGACTAAAAAAGAATGCCCAGTTCCAGAGAGAGGTTGGCGTTATCCATCAGAGTCAATGAAAAAATACCTTGAAAAAAATGAAATTATTTTTGGGCAAGACGAATCAACACAACCAAGAAGAAAATACCTTCTCAAGGATAATAAGTTTGAAAACCTTCCTTCAATCATTTTCTATGGAGGAAGTGATGATAAGCTTTTTAAAGAATTGAAATTATCATTTGACAATCCAAAACCTTTAGAATTTGCTAAACTCTTATTGAAGATTTTTTTGAATAAAAAGGATGATATCGTTATAGATTTTTTCGCTGGTTCAGGAACAACAGCCCATGCAGTATTAGAACTAAATTCAACTAATAATTTAAGCAGAAAATTTATTTGCGCACAACTTCCTCAACCTACTGAAAAAAAATCTGCTGCAAGAAAACAAGGTTTTGAAACAATCTCACAACTTTGTGTCGAGCGAATAAAAAGGTCCATTTTAAGAACAAAATTGAAATTTGCCGATAAGAATAACTTGTTTACTCCTGTTCAAGCAGAAGCTGATTTAGGTTTCAAAGTTTTCAAATTATCGCCCTCCAATTTTAATGTATGGGATACCAATGTTAAACACGAGGATGAGGAGATAACGAAGCAATTGCAGTTGAATATACATAATCTTTCAGAACAAGCACTGGAAGAAGCTATTCTATTTGAACTACTTTTAAAATCAGGTTTTGAGTTAACTATACCTGTTCAGCAACTTGTGCTTGCCGATAAAAAGGTGTACAGCATAGCTAATGATGCAATGCTTATTTGCCTTGATAAAAAATTAAATAAGGAAGTTTTAAAAGCCATTGCTGATAGACAACCCAGCCGCGTTATTTGTCTTGATGCAGGCTTTAATGGCAGCGATGAATTAAAAACAAATGCCGTGAAGCAGATGGAAAGCAAGGGAGTTGTAAAATTTATGACGGTATAATATGAAGCTTAAATTCGAGAGCAACCAAACTTTTCAGCGTGAAGCTATTGATGCAATCACTGATTTATTTGAAGGGCAACCTTTGCAAAAGGGAGACTTTTCAGTAAGCATTGAAGCAGCAGGTTCAGGGATTTTCAGTGGCCAGGTGCAAACAGAATTTGGTATTGGCAACAACATTTTATTAAACGAAGAAGCCCTGTTTAAAAACCTGCACATTGTACAGGATAAAAATGATTTAGACCGCACATCAGCAGGTGAATTTAACAGCAACGGTTTAAACTTTTCAGTTGAAATGGAAACAGGTACAGGTAAAACTTACGTTTACCTGCGCACCATTTTTGAACTAAGCCGCAAATACGGATTTAAAAAATATATCATTGTTGTACCCGGTGTTGCAATAAGAGAAGGCACATTAAAAACAATTGAAATCACGAAAGAGCATTTTCGCTCGCTCTATAATAATATCGAATTAGAATCATTCGTGTATGATTCTAAAAAGCCTGTCCGCCTCAAGCAGTTTGCAACAAGCAACCATGTGCAGATTATGGTTATCAATATTGATGCATTCAATAAAGAAACCAATGTGTTCAACCAAGAGCGTAACCAGATGAATGGTTACAGCCCTAAAGATTTTATAAATTCAGTAAATCCCATTGTAATTATTGATGAGCCGCAAAGTGTTGATAAAACCGAAAAGGCAAAAGAAGCCATCAAGTCACTAAACCCGCTTTGCATTTTCCGCTATTCTGCAACTCATGCCAATCCTTATAACCTTGTTTACCGTTTAGACCCTGTGCGAGCTTATCAGATGCGATTGGTAAAACAAATTGTAGTTGCCGAAGCAAAAGGCAGCGAGGCAGCCAATGATGCGTATATAAAACTTTTGAAAACCGATAATAAAAAAGGAATTGTTGCCGAATTACTGATTCATAAAAATACCAATGATGGACCAAAAGAGAAAAAGGTTAAAGTTAAGCAGGGCGACAGCCTGTTCAGAAAAAGTGATGAAAGACATTTATATAAAGACGGGTATGAAGTAGTTGACATTAACAGTGAGCCAGGAAATGAATTTATAGACTTCAGCAACGGAAAGCGATTGATGCTTGGGCAGGAATCAGGTGGTATAGGTGAAGAGTTAATCGAATTGCAAATAAGGCAAACTATTCAAAGACATCTCGACAAGGAACTTTTAATGAAAGATAAAGGCATTAAAGTGCTTTCTTTATTTTTTATTGATACAGTTCCCAACTATCGTATATATGGAAGTGATGGAGTAGTTGAAAAAGGAAAATATGCAATTTGGTTTGAGAAACACTACAATGAATTAATTGTATTAGAAAAATATAAACCGTTAAATAAATTTACGGCAGAGCAAATTCATAACGGTTATTTTTCGCAGGATAAAAGAACTATAACACCTTTTGAAGTTGTAACCAATAAAACAAATACACAAGCAGAAGATTCAACTTTCAATCTTATTATGCGTGATAAGGAACGTTTGTTGGATATGAATGAGCCATTGCGCTTTATTTTTTCACACTCTGCACTTAAAGAAGGATGGGATAATCCGAATGTGTTCCAGATATGTTCGCTCCGCGAAATGGGAAGCAGCCGTGAAAGAAGACAAACTTTGGGAAGGGGTTTAAGATTACCTGTTAACCAGGATGGAGACCGGATTTTTGACGAGAATATAAATAAGCTCACCGTAATTTCTTCTGAGGGGTATGCTGATTTTGCCGTGGGTTTGCAAAAAGAATATGAAGATGACTGCGGTGTTACGTTTGGCAAGGTAAATAAAAATGCCTTTGCAAAGCTGTCCATGCTTATTGACGATGAAGAAAAACACGTAGGCAGAGAAACCTCAGAAAAAATATGGGATGCGTTAAAGCAAAACGGATTTATTGATGATAAAGGAAAAATCACTTCAACTTTTGACCCGAAAAAAGAAGTTTTCACACTGAATCTTCCTCCTGAATTCAGCAACATAGAAAATGAAATAATTGAAACGTTAGAAAGCTACCGCTTAGAAAGACATATTAAGCAAGCCGAAGAGCCACGCAAATTACGTTTGAAAAGTAATAAAGAATTACGTGAGCAGGACTTAGATAAAGAATTTGAAGAATTATGGAACCGCATAAAACATAAAACCACTTACGAGGTTGTTTATTCAAGCGATGAGCTGATTGCAAATTGCATAAAATCCATTGGCAAAATGGAAAAGATTGAGCCGGTAAGTATAAGTTACCGCGAAGCATTGCTTGATGTTGAGATGAAAGGTGTAACAGCGCAGGAAACAAGAGCCAACTATTACACCTTAAAATACAAAGGTGCATTGCCTGATATTATTACCTATTTGCAAAACGAAACTGAATTAACCCGCGCAACCCTTGTTAAAATATTGACTGAAAGTAATAGCATAAATTATTTTCTAATCAATCCTCAACGCTACATGGATGCTATCGCAGCAATAATCAGGAAAGAATTATACCGCCTGATGGTTGACGGAATCAAGTATGAAAAAATCGGGGGTGATGAATGGCACATGCGTTTATTTGAAGATAAGGAAGTGATGAGTTATTTATCAAACCGCTGCGAAGTAAAAAAGTCGGTGTATGATGCCATTGTTTATGAAAGTGAGATAGAGCGAAGATTTGCCGAAGACCTTGATAAACGAGACGACATAAAACTATTTGTAAAACTTCCCTCATGGTTTGAGGTGGATACCCCTATTGGCAAATACAATCCAGATTGGGCAATTGTAAAAGAAAATGATTCTGCCATTTATCTTGTTTGCGAAACAAAGGGAACAAGGGACTTTTTGAAATTAAGGACGAGTGAAGCTGATAAGATAAAATGTGGGAAGAAGCATTTTGAGATACTCAATACAACCTTTAAAGTAGCTGTTAGTGCAAAAGAAATTTGATAGCAAATGCTTTTAGTAAATAGTATATCACCCATCAGCAAAATCATTCCGACTAACGGAAGCAATCCGGCTTTGGTGCTATGCGAAGACCTCACAGAATATTATTGCAAATACAGCCGCTACACACCTGCAAATAAGTTACTCATTGAATTCATTTCATCATCCTTTTTAAAAGTATGGAATGTCCCGACACCTGATTTTGCTTTTGTTGAAATAGCAGCAGAACATGTTCCTGCCGAAATATTGTCAAACAGAATTTCGCGCAATGATTTTCTGATACCCACATTTGGTTCACAGCACTTAGAACATTCGCATGAAATTGATGAATCAGTTATTCTATCATGGAATAATAAACGAGGACAGGTAAATAAAATAATAAATAAAGAAGATTTCTTACGTATAGGATTGTTTGATTTGTGGATGGCAAACGAAGACCGGAATCACAATAATTATAATTTAATGATAAGTGCGAAAGAAGAAGGAAGCGTTATTTATGCAATTGACCATGAAAAATGTTTCAATTCAGGTATCCTTGACAACGTACATCCCATTCAGATTTTAACTGAAGACGAATCAATTTTAAAAACGGACTTGGTTCCCATATTATTTAACAATGAATTTCACTTAGAAGATGCCATTCGTGGGATTTTAGAAGGATATAGTAATTCTGTTAATGAATGTAAGCATCAATTACCCGGAATATTGCAGCAAATACCCGAAAGGTGGAACATAAATACAGATGAAATTGCTACCTTGCTTGAGAAAAATATCTTTGCGCCAGAATGGATGGAACTGACAGTGCAGACATTTAAAGAATATTTGAATTAAACTTGCGTTATAAAAGGAAAAAATGAAAAGCACTTATTCTATAGTCTATTTATCTCTTAAGCCAACGGTTCAGGAGCAGATAGCCATTGGCTTGCTTCTGACCAATGGAGAGAAAGCGCATTTTGAATATTCCCCGCTCAAGCTTAAGTACATTTCAAAACTGATGAATAACGAAACGTATGGTTTTGTAAACAATTATTTATCAGGCTTGAAATCTGACTTTAAAGGAACAAAATTATCTTCAGTTGATTATTTAAGCTATCTGACTAAGTACAGGAATAACCTGGTTATATTTTCGCAAGCTGTTGACATAAATATGGAAACTAATGAAGCTAATTTCAAAAAGCTTTTTGTAAAGTTCATTTTTGAAGATGCTCCGTTGAAATCAGTTTTACCTTCAGAAAAAGTGAACATTAATACTAAGGTTAAAAATATTTTATATCCTAAAATAAAGGATAATGTTAATATAGATAAGACGTTTACTCCTAAGGAAATTCCATCATTGCTTATTCCAACCGTGAAGGTTAATTTTATCGGGCGTAATGATAACCCTGTTGCCGGTGAGGTAATAGATTTTGAAGGAAGTATAAATTCCTTATCCAATAAGATTTCCCACTTTATCAGCCTTATAAAAGCTTTTGAAATTGAAAAAGAAGAAGGCAAATTTTTCGTTATTGGCGATGAACCCAGAAGAGAAAACCCATCGCATGAAACATGGCAGCATCTTAAAGAATGGCAATCAGTAGAAATAGTTTCAACAAACGAAATTGAAAAGGTTTCTGATTATATTCATACGCATCATGTTAGGCCTTTTCAGCAAAATTAATTTCAGTTCAGACTGGATTCTTAATTTTATTTAGCAAAATATTCACCCTATCAATTGATCTAACTGGTGGGGTTGAGGAATTTTAATTGATTAACGGTTACTAAACCTTATTGAGCTTTAATAGAACATCTTAATCCCGATTCAAAAATATTTATTGAGTTTTTGATTTGCGCAATATTAAAAACCCTTTCAAATAAAGAGAGAAAACAGCAACTTCAATCAATGCATGTACCCACCAAAGTTTTGTGGCAAGCGTTGTTCCGAATAAAAGAAACAGGAATACAGAACAGAAAAAATAAAAAAATATACCTGCTAAAAACCAAAAATCTGAAGACATTATTTCATCTCCTTTTTCAGCAATATTCAATAAAGCATTTGCCGCAAAAAATGATATAGCAACTGAAGTAAAGCCGTCATATATGTTATTGAGATTATATTCAGGTTTATTAATTATTATGGTGATTAGCCATAAAACAAAAGAAAAACAAATCAGAAAAACAGACAGATAACTTTTAATTTTTTTCCGGTTAAACCCGGGAACAAACCATAAATAAAAAATAGTTTCAATCAAAGCATAACCCGAATACCTTATTGATTGAGTGCTTTGATGAAATTCAAAATCAATAAAAAAAATATTGAGGCTGGTGAAATCAACAAAAAAAGCAAATAATAAAAACCACCAAAAGGCTTTGTAGATTGTATAAGTTTCTTTTAAAACAAACCTTCCGGCAATAATTGGCACTAACGCATAAAAAATAGTAAAGACTTTAAAATCAAAATCAACGTGCCTCAGGTATTCAATTGATTCAGTCATCTATGGAAGGGTACGCTCAAGAATTATTTTGTTCTCCCAGGCTATATTAAAGTCAGAATTAATCTGAAATAAAATAATTCTATAGGGGTTTTTCAGCTCTGTGTCATCATACCCTATTGTACAAAAAATGCCTACACCATTTCCTAATTCATTGTACATTTTTGACAAATCGTGATCATAGAAATAATCGCTGACGACAAGGTTGGGATTTTGAACAAATTCTTTAAAACGATTAACATCCGGGGCGATTTGATCCCATGTAGTTTGCTGGGCCTCCACATCATCAAAATAAAATGATTTAAGATTTTCTTTTACAACTTCAGGATCATCGGAACCCGTATAAAGCCATGTATCAGTATAATAAACGATATCATCTGGGTTTAACATAACATCTGAAGCATTCGTAGGCTCATTCTCATCATAATCAAGTTTTGCAGCAGCCAAATAAAAAGACTCTCTGCCTCCTTCATTACTATAACAAAGGAAAAAAGTTGCTCCATTTCCATCGGATAGATCAAGTAATTGCTCTTTGGTGATAATTCCTCCAAAACCCAACCTTCGCGAATAAGCATCCGAATCATCCCCAAGTTTAAAGTAATTAGCAAGCAAATATCCAGCTACGTTAAAAGATATGTCATGACGGAATCCTCCTCTGCTTAAAATGAATTGGAATAGTTTATTTTGTTTGTCCATTTGTTTGTGATTTTTGAAATTAAGTTTGTAAGTATTTTGGATGTTATATTCTACGGCAATGTTCTTTCTAAAATTATTTTATTCCAATAATTCAAAGTATTATCATTATTGACTTCAAACATAATTAATCTGAATGGGTTTTTTAATTCAGTTTCATCATAACCAACAAAGACATAAATTCCTTTGCATTTATCATTGTACGCTTCGTCATAAAGCTTCGAAAGATCATCTCGATGAAGAAAGTTACTCACGATATTATTTGAAGGGTAAGCTTTGCTCCCAAAATTATCTACATAGGTTTTTACCTCGCTCCATTTTAATTGCGGCTGCGCAGGTGCTGGTGGGGGCACACTCGGTGGACTTGAATTAATAAAGCTAATAACAGCACGGTAGTCTAAAGGTTGTGCGTATGTCCACTTTATGCAATTGGAAAAATAAAGTCTATCGTTATCTCTAAGATTAACAGATCCGGAATTCTCGCCAACTGAAGGGTTGTATTTTAGCTTTGCAGCAGCAATGTGAAACTCACCATCCTTTAAGCATAAAAAAAAAGTTGAACCAAGCCAATTCCCAGCTAAGTCCTTGATAGAGGCCATATCAAAAAAGCCTCCAAATCCATATTTTTCAGCAAAGTTAATTTGTACGGTCAAAGGTAAGTCAGCTTGGTAATGAAGGATATTTTGTTGAATTAAAAATGATGCAACATTTGGAGTAATGTCATGCCGAAAACCGGGTCGCGATTTATTTTCCTTATCATTATTAATTGTCTCAATAAGGGAATTGACTTTTTCATTTGTGTAATAAAGCCATACAATAAGTCCTGCAAGGCCAAAAATAATAAGAGTTAAAACAATTCGGGTTTTCATCATTTAAAATTAATATTTGATACTTGTTATTCAGGAGTTTTCAAATGTAGATTTTTTCATTTTAGAAACCAACCCAGGCAAAAAATAATATTCTGATAACAGGAAACAGGGTCTTACCTTTTATCCGATATTAATGAATCATTACCAAAGATTTTTACTTTAAACATAACATATTTCAAGCAGCTAATTTTTGTCCGTCTATAATTTCTAATTCTGCTGATGCTCTTTGATATGCTTTGATGAATAATGCAAGAGTTTTTTCAATAACATCTTTTGTATAATTAGCCATCATTTGAAATCTGAATATTGCTTTCCCTCTTGGCACCGCGGGGTATTCTATAAGGTTTGCTATAACACCTGACTGCGTAATGTTCTTAGAAATAAGACGTGCCAGCCGTTCATCTCCTATTAATACAGGTATAATCGCTGATGGATTTCCATTGGTTTTAAACCCGGCCTGGTGCATGCACTTCAGTATATGTAATATGTTTTCCATAAGCTTAGCACGCAGCAATTCACCTTCATGCGAAAAAACTATTTGCATTGCACTGTTTACTATCGCACATTGCACAGGTGAGATGGCATTGCTGAAAGTGTAAGTAGGTCCAAAAAAAGTAATGCGTTGTCGTATTACCTGGCTGCCGGCTACAAAGCCGCCATTACTTGCAAAGGTTTTACTGAAGGAACCCGTTATAACTAAATTCTCAGCATTTTCTAATTGCATATTTTCCAGGTTGCCCAAACCATGCGTGCCAAGGCACCCAAAATCATGAGCCACGTCAATAATTAATATGGCATCGTAAGTAATTGCTAATTGCTGTATTGCTTTAAGATCAGGTCCATCTGAATTCATACTGTATAAACTTTCAACAACAATAAAAATTCCGTTCTGTGCATTCTTAGCTCTTAGTGATTTCAATTTGTTTTCAAGGTCCTCAATATTGTTATGCATAAACTTAAACACATTGGTGGTTGCATAATGAGCTGCCACATCAAGGCAGTTGTGTGAGAGTGAATCCATCACTATACAATCTTCCTTAGTTACTAACCCGGCAATGGCACTAAAGCAAGCCATCCATCCTGAGCTAAAAACCAATGCTTGGTCCTGTTGCAATATTGTTGCAATTCTCTTTTCAAGTTCATCAGTAATGGATGAGCGCCCAGTTAATATTGCTGCACCCGCTGAATGTATTCCATATTTATCTCTTTTCAAGTTCATCAGTAATGGATGAGCGCCCAGTTAATATTGCTGCACCCGCTGAATGTATTCCATATTTATCAATTGCATGTTTAGCTGCATCAATTATTTCCTTGTGATGAGAAAGGCTTAGATAATCTTGCGAACCAAAATTAATCAGTTCCTTTTGATTTAAATCTTCAGTAATTATTGTTTTAATTGCTATGTCATTATTAGCGGTATAGGTTCGGGAGAATGGCCACACTTCATTTTGCTGGCGTAACAAGCACCAATCATTAAATTTTGCATAACGGTCATTCAAGTTACTTCCTTTTACATTTCTAAAGTCAAAGGAGTTTTGCCTAAGTGATTCCACGTTAAAATTATTAGTGTTCATGATAAATGGTTTTTTATAAAAATTTTAAATGACGCATCAAACGTACATGCGACTTAAGCCAACAAAAAGTTGAAGTTTAAAAACGGGGGAAATGGGTTTGAAAATGGTATTAAATTTAAGAAAAGCGGTGGTCAGGTTTTATTGGAATTTCAAATAGAAAATAATGAACTGATTATCCTAACTGCATTTTATAATTTCTTTAAGGCACTTAAAAACTCCTCCTTTCTTCTGCGACTAACGTCAATCATACTACCATCAACCATCTTAACCTGCCCGCCATCCCCTTTAATATATTCTTTAATATAGCTTAGATTAATCAGGTGGGAGGTATGGACTCTAAAAAAGTTATATGAGTTTAAAAGCTCCTCACACTCTTTCATACCCCGTGATACCATTTGTTTGGTTTTATTGGTAAAGTAAAAAGTTGTATAAACATTGTCACTTACACAATGCACTATATCATCTACCTCGGCAAACACAAAACCAGATAGAGTAGGCAAGGCAATTTTTGCTTTTCCTGTCGTGTTGTTATTGATGTTATGGAGCAAAGCTTCAATATGTTGTAAGTTTTTTTTCAATAATATTTTCTCTTCAAATTTTTCAAGTGCTATCTTTAAATCATCAGGGCCGAAAGGTTTTAATAAAAAGTCAACGGCACTCATTTTTAACGCACGCAAAGCATACTCTTCATAAGAAGTGCAAAAAACCACTTCAAAATTTATTTCCTTAAGCTCATTAAGTAAATCAAAGCCTGTTTTTGGTGGCATCATCACATCTAAAAAAACCAATTCAGGTTTTACCTTAGGTATGTATTCCAATGCCTCCATTACAGAGTTGCATCTCCGGCTAACGTTATATTCAGGGAAATTTCTTTCAAGCATGGTTGATAAAATGTCCTGCTGATCAGGTTCATCGTCAACAATAATGGTGGAGTGCATATACGGGTTTATTGTTTGATGTAAAGTTTTGCTAAATGGGCATTTTGTACGGAGTTAAATACAATAACGGTTGCAAAATACATTTTACTTCCTAATTAATTTGCTCAAACGGTAATGCAATTTCAACTTTTCGTCCAGAATAATTATTCTTGTCATCATATAACTCTGTTTCTTTAAAACCGGCCTTACTTTCTTTTTCAAGATTGATAAGATCAATTCTTTCCTGTGTCAATGCTTTTCCCATAGACGTTTTCTTTACGAATTCTTTCAGGTCATCAGTTTCTTTTGAAAGGGTGCCATTGTCAGTGATTACGTATTTCATGTAGTCACCTTCCACCTCAATTTTTAATTCCAGTAAACCTTGCCCGGTTTTGTTATTTAACCCATGCCAAATAGCGTTTTCAATAAAGGGCTGTAAGATAAGAGGAGGTATTTGTGTATTGTCAGTGATTACATTTTTAGCAATCGAAATTTTATAATCAAAAATATGTTTCAGTCTCAGTTGTTCCATTTGAATGTAAAGTTCCAAAGCCTCGAGTTCATCAGTCAATGGCACTTCTTTAAACTTTGAATTTTCCAGTATCGCCCTTATCAATTTAGAGAATCGGACTAAATAATCACCTGCTTTTTGGTTGTCATTTTCCTGCATAAACTTATAGATAGAGTTCATGCAATTGAAAATAAAATGAGGGTTCATCTGGCTGCGCAGTGCCTTCATTTCCATTTCTGAAATTTGCTGTTTGAGTTCTGCTTCTTTAACGCGGATTTGCGATTCCCTTTTACGCCTGTAAAAAACAAAAATGATAAATGAAAAGGCCACTAAGAATGCAACGAAACTAAGGGATGCGATAAATAGAATTCTGTCATTCTCTTTTTGATTAGCCAGCGTTTCATTGTTGACCGTCAAATCATTTAATGTTTTTTCCTTTTTATTGATCTCAGTTCTCGTTGTTACGTAATTTGCATGAAGAGAAATAATACTGTTTGAGTCATTTTTAATCAGTGGCCATTTTTCATGTTTGTAAAGTAGAAAATACCTATAAGCATTAATAGAGTCGTTTAATGCAATATAACAATTGGTTATACCTTCATATAAATCTTTGCTCGGATAATGGCCAATATTTAAAAAATTGATAATTTTCTCTAGCTCATTATAATACTTTAAAGCAGAAATATAATCTTTCTTGAACACATAGATTTCAGCAATTCTGTTGAGTAAGCTTAATAGCTGAAGATTTTTATTGTTTTTCTTATAATAATTATAGCACTCCAGGAAGCAGACTAAGGCACTGTCATTTTTAAGTTCAGAAGTTTTAATTTCTCCTATATAATTTAGTGTTATGTAATAATTTGGGTGATTGATTTTTTTAAAACAATTTAAAGCAAGTTTTAAGGTATCCGTAATCTCATCAGTTTTATCTCCGCTAATTAAATCATGTGTGCATACGTAAAGATAATAGCTACCAGATAAGAAGCTATTATTAGAATTAATTTTCATTCTATTATTTCTGATTTCTTTAAACAAACATCCTTCAATTGAATCTACATAATAATAGGTATAGGCAATTTTTTTAGTGCCAATAAGCTTGGTTTGTTTACCAATTTTTTGAATGTTTTCCAGAAACATATATGCACTTTCAAATTCATATTTCAATGCTGCTTGCTTAGCAGAGTCGAGCAAAGAATTTATGATCTTTTCCTCCTCCTTTGTTTGAGCTTTAGATTGAGTATTGAATAGAATGCAAATACCCATTATCAGAATAATAGATTTCATAATTTAAGTTTTGGACTGGAGTTGCTGTAAATAAAAAACAGAAAATTGAATTCACATAATATATTGATGTGAAAGTATGGTTATCTTAAATCTGTTTGATTTGACAATATCTATTCAACCAAAAAAATTCCTTACAAGACCTTATTCAAATTCAAACCTACCGGATTCCATTTGCCACTTTCCCCGGCACAGCATGCCTATACTTTTACTCGCGTTAAATAATTAACAAACAAAAAATATTATTAAAAACAAACAAACAGTGCGGAGTCAGCACTATAATCACTGACAAAAACAAAATGAAAAAATTAAACATTCAAACAGGTTTCATCACCTGCATGTTAATTACTGCCTCAATGATTCAGGTAGCGAGCGCACAAAGTTGGAACCTAACAGGTAATGCAGGTACAACCGGAAGTAATTTTATCGGAACTACGGATAACGTTTCATTAAAATTCAAAACGAAAAATATAAACCGCATGACAATTTCTTCTGTAGGAAGTGTTGGAATTGGAACGACCACTCCGGGAGCTAAACTAGATGTAACAGGAAATTCGTACTTAACAGGACACTTTACTAATACAGCTACGGGGGTAGATAATGTCGGAGTAGTTGGCGGCTGTAATAATACCCCGGGTTATGGATGGGGAGTTTGGGGAAGTGGCGGTTCAACAGGAGTTCGTGGGGAATCAAGATTAGCCGGACTTGGTAACCGGGTTGGAGTAAATGGAGTAGCGTTAGATGGTTCAGGATACAATAGAGGGGTGAGCGGCTTTGCTTCCGGTGGTTCGGTTGCTTATGGCGTATTCGGTTATGCACAGAGTGCAACGACATCAACTTATGCCGGTTATTTTGAAGGAAATGTTTATGCAGTCGCCTATTATCAATCCTCCGACCGCAAATTAAAAAATGACATTCAACCACTAAGCGGAGCATTGTCTATAATTCAAAAACTCAAACCCTCGGTTTATACCTTCAAAACGAATGAATATCAGCAAATGCAATTGCCTGCGGGGCTGCAATATGGCTTAATTGCTGATGAAGTGCAGCAAGTTATCCCGGGTGCAGTTAAAAAAGCTGTGCATCCTGCAATGTATGAAAATGATGATGAGCATAACGGAAAAAAACTAAGCGAAGAAGTAGAGTTCAACGCAGTTAATTATATCGAAATGATTCCTATACTTATAAGTGGCATAAAAGAACAACAGGCGATGATTGAAAAACTTACCGCCAAGGTTGCAGTATTAGAAGGCAGCGATATGAGTAACGGTTCAGCAAAAGTTGCAGTTAATGCGGCCGCTAACACACCTCTTCTTGGTCAGAATATTCCTAATCCATTTGAAAACAATACCATAATCCCTTTCCGTATTCCCCAAAATTGTAACTCTGCTTCAATCATTATTTCAGAAGCAGGAACAGGAAAAATCGTAAAAACAATTCCTGTTAGCTGCAATGAAACCCAAATTGCCATTGACGCAGGAACTCTTTCGATTGGAAGTTATTCGTATTCTTTGTTTATAAATGGAGAATTGGTAGATTCAAAGCAAATGATTTTAGTAAAATAATCTTCTCAGAAACTACTTTTAATTAAACAAAGTAACATCGGCAAAGGACAATTTGTAATTAATAATAACTTTACAATTAAAAAAAGGGTGTAACTGCACCCTTTTTTTAATTTAATTTTTTTTCAAACATTATAATCCCATGTCAACTAACAAAAACAACACAAACAATAATTATTTTTTTGAAGGCGGCTGGGAAGAGCATATTCAAACTAATGAATATAAGCTTAAGGTGATGAAAATTACAGCAGAGGTTAACGCCATCTATAAACCAAAAATAGAGGCAGAAGGAAATTTTTTGAGAAGATATTTTTTAAGAAGAAGGAGGAATAAGGAAATAAATAAACGAATAAAGGATTTAACGGAATGGAATTTATATTTCGCCTGATTAGATAAATTCCTTTTCATGAATTAATTCGTTTCAATTCCACAGTGTAAGTGTCCTTGCCCCCTGCCCCTTTGTCAAAAAAGAAACACCTTTTATCTTTCACACTGTTATAATAAAACCAATTCTTAACTTGTAGTGAGTACACCTGCGGTGAAAAACCAATAATCAGTCTAATCAAGAAACTTGTGGTGAGCGTAGTCGAATCCATCAAATTAATCAGCGGTTCAAACATTTTTCTTTTTCACTGCAATTATCAGGTTGAATAGGATTAAATTAATCATCAGCCACCTCACAATTCCAATACAAAACTTAATTAACCGAAAAACTTTTTTCATTTATTTTCAATAATTTAGCCCAAATATTTAGTTCTTTCAAATAATATATTTGCACATTAACCAAAATAATTTCTTAGATTTGCATCAGTTCTTTCACTAAATCAAATCAAGAGAAAATAAAATACCGGCCGTAAAAGATATTTTCTTCACTTTGATTTTCCCGCGCCTCAAACACTTAAAAAAACAAATAAAAGTTTTTGTGCAATCGGGTACTATTCTGATTCTTTTTTTCAAAGCTGCACCACAGTTCAAAAGATAAAGCGCTTTTTCTTTTTACCGCAATGCAGCAACTCTAAATTATTTTTCTAACAAATTAAATCCCCCTCTAAGATGAATTCAAAAATTGAAAATTTCGTCTCTGCGGCTATAGCCGCCACCAAAGTTTGCCACAATAATCAAGCTATCATCGTGGCATCTCCAACATTCACCGCAGCCCTTCAGGAAACTGATGATGCTATTTCAGTTATCCAGGCATTCGGGCAGGTACAGCAATTAACTACCAAAGGTGTAACAGAAATGAAGCACCTTGCACGCAACAGCACATCCGAAGCTGGTATTATTATCGCACAAGGCATCGTTAACTTTGCCTTTGATCAGAAAAAGTTCGATCTTCTTAAAGAAGCAGGCATTCCCAAAACAAAATTTATTCGTGGCAGGGATGTAAAAGTGCTCGCCACATTTAAAAAGGTTCATGAATTAGCTCTTGCTAACGCAGCAGCTATTATTCCTTTTGGAGTAACCGCTTCCCAGGTTTCAGATTACGGTAAGCTGATAGGTGATTTTGAAGCATTGATGGTCGAGCCTCGTGTACTGATTGCAAAACGTAAAAATGCAACCACGCAGGTTGCTCAGCAGGTTAAAACGCTTGGCGATACTATTAAGTATAAACTTGATGCAGGGATGGAGCAATTCCACCTGTCGAATCCCGATTTTTACAACGAGTACTTTAACGCACGCATCATAGTTGATTTAAAAGGTCCTTCTACCGGCATCAAAGGCACTGCCGAAGATAAGCTTTCACACATCAGGCTGAAAAATGCAAAGATTACACTTTTAGAAACAGGCAGCGATCGCAGCACATCTAAGCAAGGCAACTATGCATTTAAAAAATTGTCACCCGGCATCTACACATTAAAAATTGTGGCGCCCGGTTACGAAGAACTATTTCTCGATAACATCCAGGTAATCCCCGGCCACCTCACCGATTTGGATTTGCAGCTCGTTAAATTAGCTGCGTAAAAAAACATTTTCAATGTACCTTCAAAAAGGCTGTCTTCCAAAAGGGCAGCCTTTTTAATTTCTCTTAATCAGCCAACAATAATTTCACGGATATTCATAAAACGGGATTAATTAGTACATTTTAATTTTGGAAATATTGAAACTCTAAAGTCAAAAGATTTTTCAACTCATTGTTATATTTATTATTGATTGTTTGAAAAAATCCATTGATTGCCTGATGAAATGTATATCTAAACTTGGTGACGCAATGTTTGCGTATCACGAATTCATCGTCAAAATGATCAATTTGTAATATTTTTCCACTGACTTTTTAGTTTATTTCGAGGTACGATTCTCCACAACATGAGTAAGAACGTACCTCTAAAAGGCACATTTTATATGGTTAACAAGTTGGCACGATTTATTCATATATGAAACCGTTAACACTTAATCATTAATTAATTTAAACACATATAAAATGAAGAAATTCCTGGTATTATTAATTACAGCGGCATCATGTATTACTGCATCTGCTCAAAACAGTACTCCTGCTTCAATGCCAACAGGCAAGCTGGATGGAAAAACATTTAAGATCACCCTTGTGGCCAAACAAAGCATTGATGAAAAAACGGCTTCAACAGCAAACACAAAAGATGTGGCAGCGCAGGGTGTTCAGCGTGCTGATGAGAATGTGACCATGAGCACGACTACTACCACAGGTTCTGGCAGTACAACTACCACCACCAATGATGTCAAAGACAAAAACGCAGAAATGGCAGGCAATGTTGAGCCATTAAAAGATGAAAAAACTGTTGATGCTCAGCAGCCTGTAATGGCACCACAGGATAACACTGCCGTTAACAATCCCAATGATGCTGATTATAGCATGTACTCACAGCCACTGAACAGCAAAACAACATTAACATTCAGCAATGGCATGATGGACTCTCCAATGATGACTGAAAGGAAGTTAGAATCATGTCCTTATAAAGTAAATGCAAGCGAAGGAGACATGACGGCATTTTCTGCCACCTGTCGGTCTGCTGTTCCCCCTGCTTCAGCAATATGGAGTGGAATGGTTACTGGCAACTCTATTAAGGGAAATGTATCCTACAGGTTAGGTAATGGTCGTGTAATAGATTATAGCTTTACGGGCACTACCGCTGCAACAAAGAAAACAAGTTCAAAAGGCAAAGCATCTTCAGGCATTCAAAAACCATCAGGCGCAACTGAATAAATAAAAGCATTTGGAGCGAATGCTATTAAAAAAGAGGTTGTCTCAAATTTGAGGCAGCCTTTTTTGCTTTATAATAAACTATAATTAAAAGTTGAAAAAATTAATGTATAGATAATTGAAGCAACTAAAGGTTGTGCGATGCGATGTTTCCTCACAAAAAATCGGTTTTAATTTTTGAGTACTTCATCCGTTCTTCCGATACCTATCGGATCATTATTCAAAATTCGTTATTCATTTTTATCATCACTTTACGAATAATATTATCATTGCATTCAATATCAGCATATCTGAATTGGCTGAAAATGAATAAAAGACAATGGAAAAACAATTTAGCAGGAACAGGAAGAATTTAATTGTCAGCTACAATAATGTAGAAAATAAAATCATTCTTGGATTTGTCAATGAAGTTGGATCCGAAAGCAAAGCTTACGATTATTATGTTTTAGACATTAAAGAAACTGCAACCTTCATTGATCTCATCAATGCAATAAAAGAGCTTTTCGAAACCGTTCCCTTTGATGCCGAAAGCAGTTATGAAGAAAATTATGTGCGTCCTAAACGTATTAAGCTACCTGCTTCCGAAGAAGAGTTGTACTATGATTATTTAAAAGAGTTGGCACACGTAGTCATAGCGCTTCCGCAAAATAAAACCGATCATGAAATTCAGGATATGGTTTTCACAGCCTCCAAAGATTTTATGGAAACGCTTGGTTATGAAATTGTATTCGGTGACGATGATGCCGACCTTTCAGAATTTCAGCAATATAATTTCAAGCGTACCAACAAGGCTTCTGAAGAAGATATTAAAGAATTATATGCCGAGGCTAAGAAAGCATTGGAAACAAGGATTTCAAAACCTTCAACTAAATCCATTTTAAAAATAGCCGAAGCAGCCGGAAAACTTATTTCATCCCTTGATCTGATACCTGAAGCTGCAATAAGACTCGGTGTACTTTTAATTGTTAAAGCAGTTAAGGATGAAAAGACTGTAATTACTGTTAAAGCAATTACGCCATCAATAACGGCCGTCCTGGATGAACATCCCCGTTTATTAAAACATCCCAAAGCTGCATTAGAATTAATCACTGTTCCTGTAAAACAAAAGCAGGTCAAAAGCTGGCGCAAGCCTTAGCATTTTATCACATGCAATCATCCAACATTGCTCTTTTGGTAAACGCCAAAGCCGGAAAAGGCAAGGCTATGCAGCTCTCTCTTTTTTTGCAATCAGAATTAAAGCAAAAAAATATTGCACATAAAGTTTTCATAGATGATTGGACTGATGAATTAACAACTTTTACAGAAGCGTGGGTGGTAGGCGGAGATGGCACCCTGAATTTTTTTCTCAATAAATACCCAGAGTGCAATATTCCTATTGCTATTTATAAAGGAGGCACAGGTAACGATATTGCCTGGAAATTATATGGCGATATAACCGACAAAGAACAGTTGGAATATGTGCTGAATGCAACACCAAAAAACGTTGACGCGGGAATGTGTAACGATAAAGTTTTTATTAATGGCATTGGTATTGGTTTCGATGGTGAAGTCTTAAAGTCAATAAAAGCTATTCGTTTAATGGGTGGTCATATTGGTTATCTTCTGGTGGTGATAAAAAAGATTTTTTCGTTTAAAGAATTTCATTTTACAATAAGCATAGATGAAAGAAAAATAACAGGAAAGTTTTTGTTGCTGCTGGTTTTTAATTCATCCAGAACGGGCGGTGGCTTTCATGTCGCACCTACTGCTTTAATGAATGACGGATTATTGAACGTTGTTCTTTGTAAACCTTTATCTGTTTTGCAAAGGTTGCGTTATCTTCCAGTAATTGAAAAAGGAAAGCATTTACACCTTCCGTTTATTGATCATTCTTTGGGTAAGGAAATAGTTATTGAATGTAACACAATACTACCTGCACAATGCGATGGAGAGCTGATACATGCCAAACGGTTTGTGATAAAGGTTTTGCCAGGGAAGTTTTTGTTTAAGTATTAGGAACACACAACCGTCATTCAGTAGGAACCTTCTTAATCCTTGGTAGGATTTATCTTCCAAAAGTTTTGTGCTATTCAGCATGTTGTTTTATCATGAAATTCACACCCTCACTTCCACCAAGTTCCTTCACTTTGTGGAAGTTTATTTTCACGTTTGCAACCTGATGAGACATAAAATTTCTTTATTATAAAAATTTTACCTGGTTTAAAAATAAAATCTGTTACCCTCAACAGCCATATTTTACGCTTGTTTCAGGCATTTCAGCAACTGTTTCAAATTTTTTTCAGCGCACTCTTGTTAATATCGAATTAGTATCTACTTTTGCGTTCCCTTTTTTTAAGGGTAGTTATAAATATATCAAGAGATAAAATGCCGACTATACAACAGTTAGTACGTAAGGGAAGAGAAGCCTTAATAGACAAGAGCAAATCTCCGGCCCTGGTTTCATGCCCGCAACGCAGAGGTGTATGTACACGTGTATATACAACCACTCCCAAGAAACCAAATTCAGCAATGCGCAAAGTAGCCCGTGTTCGCTTAACCAATAAGTTTGAGGTTACCGCTTACATCCCGGGTGAAGGTCACAACCTGCAGGAACACTCCATCGTGTTGATTCGCGGTGGTCGTGTTAAAGATTTGCCAGGTGTGCGTTATCACATTATCCGAGGTGCATTGGATACTTCAGGTGTTGAAGGTCGAAGACAACAACGTTCAAAATATGGAACCAAACGTCCTAAAGCAGGCACCGCGCCAGCAGCAGCTAAAGGCAAAAAGAAATAATTACTAATACAAAGATTGCTTCTCCCGATCGCTATCGGGATCGCAATGACAATTTAAGAAAAAATAAAATTAAAAAATGAGAAAGTCGAAACCCAAGAAAAGAATGTTGTTACCTGATCCTCGCTTTAATGACGTATTGGTAACACGCTTTGTAAACAACTTAATGTACAGCGGTAAAAAAAATACTGCTTTCGATATATTCTATGATGCTCTTGCAAAAGTGGAAGAGAAAACTAAAGAAAATGGCCTTGAAACTTTCAAGAAAGCATTGAACAACATTATGCCAACTGTAGAAGTAAAAAGCCGCAGAGTTGGTGGTGCTACATTCCAGATTCCATCGGAAGTACGTCCTGAACGTAAGATAGCTGTTGGGATTAAGTGGATGATTACATTTTCGCGCAAGCGCAATGAAAAAACAATGGCTGATAAATTAGCTGGTGAAATTATGTCTGCTGCAAAAGGTGAAGGTGCTGCTGTGAAAAAGAAAGATGATACGCACCGCATGGCAGAAGCAAATAAGGCATTTGCTCACTTTAAAGCTTAATTGAAACACAAAATAAAAAGACAAGAATTATAAATTAAATAAAGTGTTTAGGTTTTTTGGCAGATTGAAACTGCAAACAGAAGACTATAAACCGAAAACATAAAATGGCTCAAGACTTAAGACTTACGCGTAACATTGGAATTTCGGCTCACATTGATGCTGGAAAAACAACGACTACAGAGCGTATTCTATATTATACGGGTAAAGTGCATAAGATTGGTGAAGTGCATGAAGGTGCTGCTACTATGGATTGGATGGTGCAGGAGCAGGAGCGTGGTATCACAATCACATCGGCTGCTACAACGTGCTATTGGAATTACCCTACAGATAACGGAAAAGCTACAGACGAGACCAAAAAGTATCGTATGAATATTATAGATACTCCCGGTCACGTTGATTTTACTGTGGAGGTAGAACGTTCATTACGCGTATTAGATGGTGCAGTTGCTTTGTTTTGTGCAGTTGGCGGTGTAGAGCCGCAATCTGAAACGGTATGGCGCCAGATGAATAAATATAATGTGCCGCGTATTGGTTTCGTAAATAAAATGGACCGTGCAGGTGCCGATTTCTTTAGTGTTGTTGACCAGGTTCGCACACGCCTTGCGGGTAATCCTGTTCCGCTACAGGTTCCCATTGGCGCTGAAGAGTCTTTTACAGGTGTTGTTGATTTGATAAGAAATAAAGCTATTGTGTGGGATGATTCTACCCAAGGCATGACCTATACTGAAATCCCTATTCCTGATAGTCTTAAAGATGAAGTGCATCAATGGCGCGCTAATTTAGTGGAAGCTGTTGCCGAATTTGATGATAAGTTATTAGAGAAATTTTTCGATGACCCCGATACCATTACTGTTGAAGAAATGGAAGCGGCTATCCGCAAAGCAGTGTGTGCTATGAAGATTACGCCAATGATGTGCGGTTCTTCATTCAAGAATAAAGGTGTACAGACGATGTTAGATGCTGTTATGGCATTCTTACCAAGTCCGTTAGAAATTGCTGCCGTTGAAGGCATCAATCCTGATACTGGCGCAGTTGAATTACGCAAGCCTGATGTAAATGATAAGTTTGCTGCATTGGCATTTAAAATTGCAACCGACCCTTTTGTTGGTCGCCTTGCATTTATGCGCGCTTACTCAGGTAAATTAGATTCAGGTTCTTACGTATTGAATACCCGTTCAGGCAATAAAGAGCGCATAAGCCGTATCTTCCAGATGCATGCTAATAAGCAAAACCAGATTGATGCTTTGGAAGCAGGTGATATTGGTGCAGCAGTTGGTTTTAAAGACATCCGCACAGGAGATACTTTATGTGATGAAAAATTCCCTATCGTATTAGAAGCAATGACTTTCCCTGAACCTGTTATCGGTTTGGCAATTGAGCCTAAAACTCAGGCTGACTTAGATAAATTAGGTGTTGCATTAAATAAATTAGCCGAAGAAGACCCAACCTTCCGTGTACATACTGACCATGAAACAGGTCAGACTGTAATCAGCGGAATGGGCGAGTTACACCTTGAAATTATTGTTGACCGCTTAAGACGCGAGTTTAAAGTAGAATGTAATCAAGGTGCGCCACAGGTATCATATAAAGAAACTCTTACGGCTACTACTAAACACCGCGAAGTTTACAAGAAACAAACTGGTGGTCGCGGTAAATTTGCCGACATGCAGTTTGAAATGGGACCTGCAGATGCTGAATGGTTAGAAGCAAATCCAAAAGCAGGCTTGCAGTTTGAGAATGATATTTCAGGTGGTAACATTCCCCGTGAATTTATCCCATCTGTTCAGAAAGGATTTGAGCAGGCTATGCAAAATGGTGTATTAGCAGGCTATCGCGTTGACAGCATGAAGGTTCGTTTGTTTGACGGTTCATACCACGCAGTTGACTCTGATGCTTTATCATTCGAGATTTGTGCTAAGATTGGTTACAAAGAAGCTGCTGCGAAAGCAAAACCAGTTCTTCTCGAACCTATAATGAAATTGGAAGTAGTTACCCCAGAAGAAAACATGGGTGATGTGATTGGTGATATTAATAAGCGCAGAGGTCATCTGGAAGGTATGGATACCCGTGCAGGCGCACAGGTAATACGCGCTAAGGTTCCGTTGTCTGAAATGTTTGGATATGTAACCACCATACGTACGTTAAGTTCAGGTCGCGCTTCATCAACTATGGAATTCTCGCATTATGCAGAAGCTCCACGCAACATAGCTGATGAAGTTATTGCCAAAGCAAAAGGTAAAAAATTAGAAAAGGAAAAGGCTTAATGCCCACGCGCACCCCATCACTAAAGGGCGCCACAGCACAGGTAAATCGTAAATCGTAAATTCAAAAATCGTAAATCATAACATCGTTCTTTAAATAAATAAAACAATGAGTCAGCGTATCCGCATTAAGCTCAAGTCTTACGATTACAACCTGGTTGACAAGTCAGCCGAGAAAATCGTAAAAACTGTAAAGTCAACAGGTGCAGTAGTTAGTGGGCCAATTCCACTGCCAACTGAAAAACAGATTTACACAGTATTGCGTTCACCGCACGTTAACAAGAAAGCGCGTGAGCAATTCCAATTGTGTGCTTATAAGCGTTTGCTCGATATCCACAGTTCAACAGCGAAAACTGTTGACGCTTTGATGAAGCTTGAATTACCAAGCGGTGTAGAAGTTGAAATCAAAGTTTAATGTTGAATATCGAATGACGAATGTTGAATGTTGAAGTAAATTCCTTTATCATTCATTATTCAAAATTCATCATTCATCATTCATCATTTAGTTCTTCGTTCATAAAAATTATTAATAACAGCTATGTTTCCCACTTTAGAATCGGAAACCTCTGGCAAAACCTTAAATTAAATGTCAGGTATTATAGGTAAAAAGGTTGGGATGACCAGCATTTTTGATGCTGATGGTAAAAATATCCCATGCACTGTTATAGAAGCAGGACCATGTGTAGTTACCCATGTCAGGACAATTGAAAAAGATGGCTACAAAGCAATTCAATTGGCTTTTGATGATAAAAAAGAAAAGCATACCACCAAGGCTATGCAGGGCCATTTTTCAAAGGCAAATACAACTCCGAAACGTAAGTTGGTTGAGTTTAAAGGCTTTGAAACCGAATATAACTTAGGAGATGTAATTAAAGCAGACTTGTTTGCTGAAGGCGAATTTTGTGATGCTATAGGAGTTTCAAAAGGAAAAGGATTTCAGGGTGTTGTTAAACGTCACGGATTTCATGGTGTGGGTGGTACAACTCACGGACAGCATAATCGTTTACGGGCTCCTGGTTCGCTCGGTGCATCATCATGGCCTTCGCGCGTTTTTAAAGGAATGCGTATGGCTGGTCGCACAGGCTTCGACAATGTGAAAATTCAGAACTTACAGATTGTAAAGGTAGTTGCTGAACACAATCTTATTTTAATAAAAGGTGCAGTCCCTGGTCACAAAGGAAGTTACGTTTTATTAGAGAAATAATTTCCCGCATATACTATTAAGCATTCAATCAATAAAGTAAAACGTTCATTATAAAACGTAAAGTAAAATGGAATTATCAGTTTATAACATAGCAGGAACAGACACTGGCAGAAAGGTAACGCTCAATGAAGGAATCTTTGTTTCAGAGCCTAATGACCACGCCATCTATCTGGATGTAAAGCAATATCTCGCTAACCAACGCCAGGGAACGCATGCTTCAACGCAACGTGCAGATATTCACCGCACTACCAAGAAGTTAAAGCGTCAAAAGGGCACAGGCGGTGCACGTGCAGGTAGCATGAAGTCACCATTGTTTCGTGGTGGAGGTCGCGCATTCGGTCCGCAGCCTCGTGATTATTCTTTCAAATTGAATAAAAAATTAAAGCAATTGGCGCGCGCTTCAGCCTTATCTTATAAAGCAAAAGCAAATGCAATTACTGTGATAGAAGACTTCTCAATGGAAGCTCCAAAAACCAAGATGTATATTGATGTAATCAGTAAACTTCAGCTTGAGGGAAAAAAAACATTGATGGTACTATCAGATTCAAATAAAAATATATATTTGTCGTCCCGAAATTTGAAGCGAAACAAGGTTGTAAGTGCCTCATCTTTAAATACTTATGACATTATGAATGCACAAAATTTAGTGCTTAGCGAGAAGAGTTTGACGTTGATTGAAGACACCTTATCGTAACATTCGAACAAATTCTGTTTAAAACAGTATAAAAAATTAAGACAAATGAACGTCATTGTAAAACCCATAATCACAGAAAAGTTAACCAAGATTGGTGAGAAGTTACCGCGTTATGGTTTTGTGGTTAATAAGGATGCCAACAAAATTCAGATTAAGAAAGCTGTGGCTGATATGTATGCTGTAACTGTAGAATCAGTAAATACAATGGTTCAGCGGGGAAAATCAAAATCGCGTTATACAAAAACAGGTTTTGTTGCAGGAAAAAGAAATAACATAAAAAGAGCAATCGTAACCTTGAAAAAGGGTGATTCTATTGACTTTTACTCAAACATTTAATACTTGATAAAGAACAGACAAATATAAGATGGGTATTAAGAAGCTACGCCCGACAACTCCTGGTCAGAGGTTTATGGCGCGTGCAAATTTTGAAGAGATTACTACTAACAGACCTGAAAAAAGTTTAGTAGAAAGTATGAGTAAAAGCGGTGGGCGTAACAACTCAGGTAAAATGACGATGCGTTACATTGGTGGAGGTCACCGTAAAATGTATCGTGTCATTGATTTTAAACGTGATAAATACGGAGTACCAGGAACAGTAGCTACTGTAGAGTATGACCCCAACCGTTCAGCTTACATTTGTTTGATTCATTATGCTGATGGAGACAAGCGTTATATTATAGCACCTAACGGTATTAAAGTTGGGCAGTCAGTTTTATCAGGCGAAAATGTTGCTCCCGAAGTTGGCAATTGCATGCCATTAAAAAATATTCCTTTAGGAACATTAATACATAGTATAGAATTACGCCCAGGACAAGGAGCGAAAATGGCTCGCAGCGCTGGTTCGTATGCACAGTTATTAGCACGTGACGGCAGATATGCAACGTTAAAAATGCCATCGGGCGAAACCCGTTTGATATTGATTACCTGCATGGCTGCAATTGGAACGGTTTCCAATCCTGATTTTAACCAGGAGAGTTCAGGTAAAGCAGGTCGTACACGTTGGTTCGGTCGCAGACCGCGCGTTCGCGGTGTTGCAATGAACCCTGTTGACCATCCAATGGGTGGAGGTGAAGGTCGCGCATCAGGTGGACATCCCCGCTCACGCAAAGGCTTGTTAGCAAAAGGTAAGAAGACCCGCTGGAGGGCTAATCCAACAAACAAATACATTATAGAAAGACGTAAAAAATAACAAATAAGGTTTTAGGTTTTAGGTTTTAGGTGTGAAACACCTCCGACCTCCGACCTCCGATCTCAATCCTCAAAACAAAAATGGCTCGCTCACTCAAAAAAGGACCACATATAGATGTCAAATTGGATAACAAAGTGACCAAGATGAATGAATCGAAAAAGAAGACTGTGTTGAAAACATGGGCTCGCGGTTCAATGATATCTCCTGAATATGTTGGAAGCACATTCGCAGTGCATAACGGAAATAAATTTATTCCTGTTTATGTAACCGAAAATATGGTTGGACATAAGTTGGGTGAATTTGCGCCTACACGTACATTCAGAGGTCACTCAGGTAATAAGGATAAGGCAGCTAAGAAATAACTGATTAACAGAATAATTAACCCGAAATAATTTAAAAATGGGAGCTAGAAAACGTTTAGCAGCAGAAGAAAGAAAAGAAGCATTGAAAAGCATCAGCTATTCAAAGTTAAATAATTGCCCTACTTCTCCGCGCAAAATGAGATTGGTGATTGATTTGGTTCGTGGCAAAAAAGTAAGTCATGCATTGAACATTCTTCGATTCACAAATAAGGATGCTGCACCAAGAGTTGAGAAACTATTGCTTTCAGCTATCTCTAACTGGCAAGCTAAGAATGCAGGTGAGCGCATTGAAGATAATGATTTGTATGTGAAAGAGGTTTATGTGGATAGTGCAAGAATGTTGAAGCGCTTACGTCCGGCACCGCAAGGTCGCGGCTATCGTGTTCGCAAACGTTCAAATCATGTTACACTTATCGTGGATACTTTAATTGCAAAAGAAACAGAAACAACTAATACAGAAAATATTTAATAATTAATAAATGGGACAAAAAGCACACCCGATAGGCAACAGACTTGGAATCATTCGTGGATGGGATTCTAATTGGTTTGGCGGAAAAAATTACGCTGATAAATTAGTAGAAGATGAAAAGATACGTGATTATTTAAATGCACGTCTTGCCAAGGGCGGAGTTTCAAAAATTATCATTGAGCGTACTTTGAAATTGATTACAGTTACTATTAACACAGCCCGTCCAGGCATTGTGATTGGTAAGGGTGGTCAGGAAGTTGACAAGCTTAAGGAAGAATTGAAGAAGCTCACAAAGAAAGATGTTCAGATAAACATCTTCGAAATTAAACGTCCCGAATTGGATGCAAAATTAGTAAGCGAGTCAGTTGCAAAGCAGTTAGAAGGCCGTATATCATTCCGCAGAGCTATTAAAACATCAATAGCTTCAACAATGAGAATGGGTGCTGAAGGAATAAAAATTATGACTGCAGGTCGTCTCGGTGGTGCTGAAATGGCACGTACTGAACAATATAAAGAAGGAAGAATTCCATTACATACTTTCCGTGCTGATATTGATTATGCAATCAGCGAAGCTCAAACAAGTTATGGAAAAATTGGTGTGAAGGTTTGGATATGCAGAGGCGAAGTATATGGTAAGCGTGATTTATCTCCAAACATCGGATTAGCAGCTACTCAACAAAAAGGTGGAAATGAAAGAGGAGGAGAAGGACGCGGAGACCGCAAAGAAAGAGGAGAAGGACGCGGTCGTGGTGGTGACGGAAGAGGCAGAGGCGGTGAAGGCAGAGGACGCGGTGGAGCACCAAGAAAGAAGGAAGATTAATATTAGGGAATTCGGAAATAGGGTGATAGGGAAATAAGGATTAAACTATAAAACAATAAAAGATTGCTTCGTTCCTCGCAATGACGAAAAATCAAAAATCGTAAATCGTAAATTGTAAATTAGAAAATGTTACAGCCGAAGAAGAGTAAATTCAGAAAGCAGCATAAAATGAAAGCCAAAGGCAGCGCTACTCGCGGTGCAGAAATATCTTTTGGTTCATTCGGCTTAAAGTCAATGGAGCGCGCCTGGATTACAGGGCGTCAGTTGGAAGCAGCTCGTGTTGCTTTAACAAGGTATATGAAGCGTGAAGGTCAGTCGTGGATTCGTGTGTTTCCCGACAAGCCGATTACCAAGAAGCCTGCAGAGGTTCGTATGGGAAAAGGTAAAGGGGCTCCTGAGTATTGGGTGGCAGTTATCAAACCTGGAACTATCATGTTTGAAGCCGAAGGAGTAACGCTTGCAATTGCTAAGGAAGCAATGCGCCTCGCAGCACAAAAACTTCCTGTAAATACTAAATTTATCATCAGAAGAGATTACACAGAATAAAACTTCAAATTGAAATGAAACAGGATATAGTAAAAGACTTAACTAACGATGAGCTTCGTGATAAAATCACAGAAGAGCGCGTTACTTATGTAAAGTTAAAAATCAGTCACCAGATTTCTCCTTTGGAGAATCCGATGAAGATTCGTGCATCGCGTAGAGTAATAGCACGTTTAGAAACTGAAGTTAAAAAAAGAGAAACGGCCAATCAAGCAAAATAAAAAGTAATGGAAAGAGGATTGCGTAAAGAAAAAACAGGTTTAGTTACCAGCGATAAAATGGAGAAATCCATAGTGGTATCAATTGAACGTAGGATTAAGCACCCTATCTATGGTAAGTTCATCAAGAAGACGAATAAGTTTATGGCTCATGATGAAAAGAATGAAGCTCACGTGGGCGATACGGTTCGTATCATGGAAACACGTCCGCTCAGCAAAAATAAAAACTGGCGATTGGTTACAGTGGTTGAAAAGGCAAAATAATTAGGCGTTACAACAAACACCAAAAAAGAAGATGATACAACAGGAATCAAGATTAACGGTAGCAGATAACAGCGGTGCAAAAGAAGTGCTTTGTATTCGTGTACTTGGTGGTACAAGAAAACGATATGCAAGTGTCGGAGATAAAATTGTTGTTACAGTAAAACATGCTATACCATCAGGTAACATAAAAAAAGGTACAGTTTCAAAAGCGGTGGTTGTGCGTGTCCGCAAAGAAATTCGAAGAAAGGATGGTTCATACATTCGTTTTGATGATAATGCAGTAGTATTGCTCACAGCCAATGATGAGTTACGCGGCACCCGTATTTTCGGACCGGTAGCACGCGAATTGCGCGAAAAAGAATTCATGAAAATAATTTCATTAGCCCCGGAGGTATTATAAGATGGAATATACAAAAACAAAGCTCAAAATACGTAAAGGTGATATCGTAAAAGTTATCACCGGTGAATCGAAAGGCAAGCAAGGCAAAGTTCTTACTGTTTACACAGACAGGAATCGTGCTCTTGTAGAAGGCGCAAACCAGGTTTCAAAACACAGCAAGCCAAGTGCAAAAAATACGCAAGGCGGAATTGTGAAACAGGAAGCATCAATTCATATAAGTAACCTGATGTTGGTTGACCCGAAGTCAGGCAAGCCAACGCGCGTTGGTCGGAGAGAAGAAGATGGAACGATAGTGCGTTATGCTAAAAATTCAGGCGAAACAATCAGAGACAGCAAAAAAAAATAAGTAAACCGGTTTTGAAATAAACATTCATCAGATTGCAAATTCAAAACCCAATATCAAAAAAAAATGGCATATAGTCCGCGTTTAAAAGATAAGTATCGCAATGAGATCAAGAAAAATCTCATGGAGCGGTTCAGTTATAAAAGCAACATGCAGGTTCCCAAATTATTGAAGATTTGTGTGAACCAGGGTGTAGGTGATGCCACTTCGGATAAGAAGATGATTGATTCCGCTATCAGCGAAATGTCAACAATTACAGGTCAGAAAGCAGTTGCAACAAAGAGCAAGAAAGATATTTCGAACTTTAAGTTACGTATGGGAGTTCCTGTAGGTGTGCGTGTAACATTGCGTGATAATACCATGTATGAATTTCTTGACCGTTTAATCGCAGTATCATTACCACGTATCCGCGACTTCAAAGGTGTGAACGATAAAGGTTTTGACGGACGCGGAAATTATACGCTCGGAGTAACGGAGCAAATCATATTTCCTGAAATTGATATTGACAAAGTAAGTAAGATTACAGGTATGGATATCACCTTTGTAACTTCTGCCAATACTGATACAGAAGCATTAGAATTATTAAAGGAATTCGGAGTTCCATTCAAAAACCAAACGAAATTATAAGATGGCAAAAGAATCAATGAAAGCCCGCGAGGTAAAGCGTCAGCGCATGGTTGCGAAATATGCAGTTAAACGCGCAGCTTTAAAGAAAGCGGGAGACTGGGCTGCCTTACAGGCACTACCTAAAAACTCATCACCGGTTCGTTTACACAACCGTTGCAGGTTAACAGGACGCCCGAGAGGTTACATACGCCAGTTCGGCATTTCACGTATTGTCTTCCGCCAGATGGCATTAGAAGGCAAAATAGCCGGGGTTACAAAAGCATCATGGTAAATAAAGTTTACATCAAAATTTCAGGCAGTTTGGATATCGGTTTGAAAAAGTAAACTTCAATTATAAATTAAAATACAAACAAAAGAAATGACAGATCCGATAGCAGATTATTTAACAAGAGTAAGAAATGCGATTAAAGCAAATCATCGCATTGTTGAAATTCCTTCTTCAAAACTGAAAAAGGAAATCACCAAAATTTTATTTGAAAAAGGTTATATCTCAAATTATAAATTTGAAGATTCAGAAAACAAGCAAGGCTCTATAAAAGTTGCATTGAAATACAATGCTGTTTCAAAGGAACCTGCTATCCGTTCACTTCAGAGAGCAAGCCGCCCGGGATTGCGTAAATATACCAATCATGAGGAAATGCCTCGCGTGCTTAATGGTCTTGGGATTGCCATTATCTCTACTTCAAAAGGTGTGATGTCTGATAAAGAAGCCCGCACTGCAAATGTTGGCGGTGAAGTAATTTGTTATGTTTATTAATCAGTAAAAAAAGAAAAAGATGTCACGCGTAGGAAAACTTCCGATTTCGGTTCCAAAAGGAATCACTATAAATGTTGATGGTACTCTTGTTACTGTAAAAGGTCCAAAGGGAACTTCTACTCAAAAGATAGATGACGGAATATCCGTTAATATTGAAGATGGTACAGTTACACTTAGCCGTGCAACAGAACAAAAACGTCACAAAGCAATGCATGGTTTATACCGTGCGTTAATTGCAAATATGATTAAAGGTTGTTCTGAAGGTTTTAAAATTGAACAAGAATTAGTAGGTGTAGGTTATCGAGCAACCAACAATGGAAATTTATTGGATTTGGTTTTAGGATATTCTCACCACGTAATTTTTGATTTGCCTTCAGAAATTAAAGTTGCAACAGCACAGGCAAGAGGAGCAAATCCAATCATCACTCTTGAAAGTCATGATAAACAATTGCTCGGAGCTGTAGCTGCAAAGATTCGTTCGTTGAGAACACCAGAGCCATACAAAGGAAAAGGTGTGAAGTTCGTAGGTGAAGTATTGAGACGTAAAGCAGGTAAGTCAGCAGCTAAGAAATAATTAAGATTTAATCCGAAATAAGTATTCGGTATCAAAATATAAAAATTGGTGTTTTAAGAGTTACATACATAAGCACCGCAACAGAAAAATAAAATGCAATTAAGAAAAACATTAAGAAGGGATGCAATTCGCAAGCGAATTCGCAAGCAGCTTGCAGGAAATGCTGTTCGTCCCCGTCTTTCGGTTTACCGCAGCAATAAAGCAATTTATGCCCAGGTAATTGATGATATTAAAGGACACACAATTGTAGCTGCATCATCTCGCGCATTAACGGAAAAAGTAAATAAAGTAGCTGCTGCTGAAAAAGTGGGAAAAGAAATTGCAGAGAAAGCAATGGCAGCAGGAATAACAGAAGTAGTATTTGATCGTGGCGGTTACCTTTATCACGGACGAGTTAAATCATTAGCAGACGGTGCACGCAGTGCAGGGTTAAAATTCTAAAAA